>JAAXUL010001618.1 GCA_013336035.1 Chloroflexales bacterium | reverse complement strand
CCGCTCCGTCGATGCGGATCTGCTGCGCCTGATCGTCGACCTGGCGCCCGAGGGCATCCTGGTCGCCACGCCCGCGGGGCACTTCTGTGTGGTCAACCCGACGGCGGGAGCGCTGCTGGGCTATGACCCACCCGCACTGCGCGGCCACACCTGGCAGGATCTGATCGTGGGGGAAGCCCGCCCTACCGACCTGCCGCCGGGCCCAATCCAGCGCCAGGAGTGCCGGCTGCGCCATCAGGACGGCCATGAGCTGACCGTGATCATCAGCTCGCGCCGCCTCCCCGATGGTCGCGTGCTGCACATGCTCCACGACCTGACCGCGCGAGCACAGGAAGAGGCCCGGCTGCGCGCGAGCGAGGCGCGCTATCGCACCCTGGCTGAGGCCGCCGAGGACTCGATCTTTCTCATCAACCCGGACGAGACCGTCCAGTATGTCAACCCCGCCGGCGCCCGCTTCATCGCCCTGACGCCCGACACGATCGTCGGGCGGCGCTACGCAGAGTTCTTCCCGCCCGCCAGCGCCGAGGCGCAGCGGCGCCACATCCAGCAGGTGTTTGCGACCGGGCTCCCGCACACGGACGAGTTTGTCGTGCCGACCGCCCAGGGCGACCTGTGGATGAGCGCCGCGCTGGTCCCGCTGACCACCCCAGCGGGGAGCATCGCCGGGGTGCTGGGCACGGCCCGTGACATCACCGCGCGCAAACGTGCCGAGGAGGCCCTGCGCTTGAGCGAGGCCCGCTTCGCAAGTATCTTCCACGCCAGCCCGGTGGGCATCTGCCTCACCCGGCTGGCCGATGGCACGCTCATCGACCTCAACGAGGCCTTCGCGCAGATGATGGGCTATCCGCGCGGGCAGATCCTCGGTCGGACTACGACCGACTTGCAGCTGTGGGCCAACCCGACGGATCGCGACGGGCTCGTCACACTGGTGCAGGCGCAGGGCCGCGTGGCCAACCGTGAGCTGCCCTTTCGCCGGCACTCGGGGGCCCTCGGCAGGGCGCTCGCCTCCGCGGAGCTGATCACCGTGGGCGCGGAGCAGTATCTGCTCTGTCTGTTGATCGACATCACCGCCCAGAAGCAGGCGGAGGACGCCCTGCGCCAGAGCGAGGCCCGCTTCCGCACCGTGGTGACCCACGCCCAGCCGATCATCTTCCTGATTGACCACGACGGCACCTTCCTGCTCTCCGAGGGCAAGATGCTCGCCGCGCTCGGCTTGAGGCCTGGGGAGGTGGTGGGCGAGTCCGCCTTCGTGCGCTACCGCGACTACCCGGCCATTCTCCACGGCCTGCGGACGGCGTTAGCCGGCGCGCATTACGAGGATACGATCGATGTGGGCGGGGTCATCTTCGATATCTTCTACACCCCCCACCGCGATGCGGACGGGGTGGTGCTGGGCGCGATCGGGATGGCGGTCGATCTCACCGCACGCACGCGGGCGGAGGCCCAGGCCCGCGCCCAGGCCACCCGCCTGGCCGTGCTGGTCGACGCCTCCCGATCGCGCCCAGCACCACCCCGTCCGCATCGCGGTGGGGGGTGTAGAAGATATCGA
>JAAXUL010000850.1 GCA_013336035.1 Chloroflexales bacterium | reverse complement strand
CTGCCACCCGGACCTCGAGCGGACGCTCACCTTTGTCAGCATGGGCTGTCTCGCGCTGACCGGCTACCAGCCCGCCGAGCTGCACACGAGCGGGACGATGGCCTACCAGCGCCTGGTCCACCCCGACGACCGCGAGCGGGTCTGGCAGACCATCCAGACGGTCTTCGCCGAGCGCCAGCGCTTCCAGGTCGTCTACCGCATCACGACGGCCCACGGGGAGACCCGCTGGGTCTGGGAGCAGGGGTGTGGGGTCGCTGACCCGGCGGGCCGGCTGGCCGCGCTGGAGGGCTTCATCACCGATGCGACCGCCCAGGTGGCCGCCTTCGACCAGCTCGAGCAGCGCGTCGCGGCGCGCACCCAGGAGCTGGCGATCCTGCTCCAGATCGCCACGACCATCGCCGCGACCCTCGACCGCGAGACCCTCGTCGAGGTGGTGCTCGACCAGCTCAAGCTGGTGGTGGACTACGGCGGCGCGGCGGTGCATGTGCTGGAGGAGGGCCGGCTCCAGCTGCTCGGCACCCGCACCCCGGCGCTCGCGGGCCGCCAGCGGCCCGGCTCTGCCCGGCTGCCCCTCGAGGAGACCGGCCGCATCTGGGCCCAGCTCCAGGCCGGGCAGGCTGTGATCGTCGCCGACATGCAGCAAGACCCGGCGCTGCGCCGGGCCTATGAGGACTACGGGGCCCAGCTGGGGGCGGACTTCCGCACGCTGCGGGCCTGGATGGCCGTGCCGCTGCTGCGGGGCGAGCGCCTGACCGGGCTGCTCATCCTGGGCACCGATCCGCCCGGCTACTACACCTCACATCACGCCGACCTGGCCCAGGCCGTCGCGGGGCAGGTCGCGGTCGCGCTGGAGAACGCCCAGCTGGTGGCGACGCTCCAGGCCCAGGCGGTCGCGGACGAGCGCCAGCGCCTGGCCCGCGAGCTCCACGACTCGGTGACCCAGGCGCTCTTCTCGGCCAGCCTGATGGGCGAGGTGCTCCCCGAGCTCTGGGAGCGCAACCCGGCGCGGGGGCGCCAGGCCCTCGACGACCTGCGGCGGCTCACCCGCGGGGCCCTGGCCGAGATGCGCACCCTGCTCTTCGAGCTGCGCCCGGCGGCGCTCAGCGAGGTGCCGCTGGGCGACCTGGTGCGCCAGCTCGCCGATGCGGTCAGCGCGCGCTCCCGGCTGGCGGTGGCGCTCGATGTCCACCAGGAGGGCGCGCTGCCCTCCGAGGTCACCCTGGCCCTCTACCGGATCGCGCAGGAGGGGCTCAACAACAGCGTCAAGCACGCGCGCGCCGCCCGGGCGGAGCTGCGGCTCCACGCGGACACGGCCGGCGTGACGCTGGTGATCCGCGATGACGGCCAGGGGTTCGACCCGGCCCAGCTTCCCCCGGGGCATTTCGGCCTGGGCATGCTGCGCGAGCGCGCCGCGCTGATCGGGGCCGCCCTGACGATCGCCAGCGCGCCCGGCGCGGGAACCACGCTGACCGTAGTATGGCACCCACAGGACAACCGCGATGACTGATGAACGACCCATCCGCGTCGTGCTGGTGGATGACCACGAGATGGTGCGCCAGGGGCTGGCGACGTTCCTGGCGGTCTACGACGACCTGGCGCTGGTGGGCGAGGCGTGCAGCGGCGCCGAGGCGCTGGCGATCTGCGCGGCGGCCCAGCCCGATGTAGTGCTGATGGACCTGATGATGCCGGACATGGACGGGCCGGCGGCAACGCGGGCGCTCAAGGCCCAGCAGCCGTGCGTCCAGGTGATCGCCCTGACCAGCTTCCCCGAGCCGGGGCTGCTGCAGCGGGCGCTCCAGGCGGGGGCGATCAGCTACCTGCTGAAGAACGTCTCGGCCCTCGAGCTCCACGCGGCGATTCGCGCGGCAGCGGCGGGCCGCTCGACGCTGGCGCCCGAGGCCCAGCAGCTGCTGGTCCAGGCGGCGGCCCGCCCGCCCGTGCCGGGGCACGACCTGACCGCCCGCGAGCGCGAGGTGCTGGCCTGGATGGTGAAGGGGCTGAGCAATGGCGAGATTGCGGCCCGGCTGGTGGTCAGCCCGGCGACGATCAAGGCCCACGTCAGCAACATCCTCACCAAGCTGGGGGCGAGCACCCGGACCGAGGCGGTCGCCCTCGCCGTGCAGCACCGGCTCAGCGAGGCCGAATGACGCCAGGCGCCTCCGGGTGGGGCGCAGGTGTGGTTCGCCATGCCCAGCCAGTGTAGCGCCGGGCATAGCCGCGTCGTCCAACGAGTCACCAGCGTAGCAGTGATCACGATGGGATGACGGCCCCTGATCTGGGCGGCTACCCGCTTCGGCGACTTCGTGCGCGTCGGCGTCCCGCTCCAGCTCATGCTGCTGGTCGCCGCGCTCATCATCGTGCCGCTGCTCTCCCCGTTCTAAATAGGCGCCGGGCTACTCTGTGAGCACGCCCTTTCTATACGATCCGATCCGTCGTGGTGCTTATTGCTCGATCCGCTCGCTGGCGCGCTGGCGCCAGATGATGTACGAGGAGACGACCGCGCCCAGGGCTGCGACGATCAGCGCGCCGATGCCCAGGAAGAAGCCGACCTCGGCCGAGGCGAAGATCCCGAACAGCACTTTGCCCGCCACCTTCACCCGCAGCGTATCGCCCACCCGCGTCGCCGGGTAGTCGGCGAGGAAAGGGTGGTTAACCACGGTCGCGCCGACGTCCTCCGCCAGCAGCCGGCGGCCCGCGCTGATCGCGGGGCGGAAGGAGAAGCCATCGGCCTGGTCGGCGGCGAGGGTGGCGCTGGCCGGGCTGACCGCGTTCCACGCATTGTTGAGATCGCGGGTCAGGATCGCCCGGCCGCCGCTGAGCATGCCGATGGCAAAGACGCCGATCGCGGGGGAAGGGGTCCACACTGCTGTGCAGGCGGCTCAGCTCGCGCTGCCACGGCGGCGGCAGCATTTCGGTGCGGCTGGCGATCACCTGCCCGAGCTTGACGTAGGTCGGCCCCAGGTCCTGCAGCAGCAGGCGCACGATCTCGGGCACGCTGGTGGTGCTGAGCACCGGCTCGCCCCGGTAGAGCAGCCGCTGCATCCCCTGGCGCAGCCCGGCCAGGGGGGTCTGGCTGACGGCGATCTGGATCAGGTAGCGCCGCATGGTCTCGTAGGCCTGGGCGATGCGCAGCTGCTCGGCGAGCCTGCTGTCGGGGAGCCGGCCGAGCCAGCGCCAGTAGGCCTTGCTGGTCTGGCGGGCCGGATCGAGGACCGGGCTGTCGAGGCCGCTGAGCGCGGCGAGCAGGGTGATCAGCAGACCGGCGAGTGTCCCGCCAATCACCCCGCCGACGACGAGGGGGTAGCGGGCGAAGTCCCACCAGGGGTGCACGAAGAGGGCGAAGAAGAGGGCGTTGAGCAGGACGCTGAGGAAGCGGAGCATAGATCTCTCCTACTCTTCCGCCAGCGTCGCCGGTCCGGTCTTCGCGGGGGCGAGCCGCAGCACGCGGCGAGCGGTCGTGACGATCCACTTCCAGTGCAGGGCGAGGTGCAGGGCCAGCAGGCCGAACATCAGCACGGCGCCCCAGGCGTGCAGCTGCTTCCAGTCGTAGCCGCGCATCCCGAGCAGCGGGGCCGCGGCGAGGGGGTTGCCCTCGTCCAGGTTGCCGCTGAGCGGCCAGATCAGCAGGCCGGAGGCGGCAAGCAGGAGGCTGAGGCCGAACAGCCAGAGGTCGACCAGGCGGTTGCGCCGCACCGCCTTCGGCCGGGGCCGCGCGGCCCGGGCGAACACCGCCTGGACCCAGCCCCAGTGCCAGACCAGGTGGAGCGTCGAGCCGACCAGCATCGTCACGGAGGACACGATATGGACGATCACCCAGCTGGGGCGGGGCAGGCCCCAGACGAGCAGGTTGGGGTCTTTGTTGTCGATCACCAGGCTGCTGATGATGACGCCGAGCAGGGCGAGGAAGAGCGCCCCGTCGAGCAGAAG
>JAAXUL010000189.1 GCA_013336035.1 Chloroflexales bacterium | reverse complement strand
AGATCGACAGCGACGCGCCCCCCACCAGGCGCCGGCCATATGGCCGGCGCCTGGTCTTTGTGGGAAGGGGGTTTTTTAGGGGGGGCTTGCCCCGCGGCCCTTCCGCTCCGGCGCGGCCGCGGCGCGTGCATGCATGCGCACACAGGTCTGGTAATCTTCCTCTACGGCGATCTGTTGCTCCTCCGAGAGTCGGTCGAGATCGAGCCCGCCGCGCTGGTAGAGCAGCTTGCCGAGCTCATAGAGGCCAGCGCGCTTGCACTGGCGCAGCCACTCGGCGAGCGTCCCGTCGCCGGGGCGCTCGCGCTCGGGAACGGCCACGCCCTGCTGAAGGTAGGCGACGTAGCGCCTGATGCGCCGGTAGGTGCCCGCGGCGCGGGCCTGGGCCTTGAGGCCCTCCTCTTCCTCCGATGCGGGCGGCCGGTAGGTGCCGGCGTCGGTTTTGTAGAGGTATTCGAGCAGCCAGTCGGCCAGAGTGCGACGGGGCTTGTCTTTCACGCTGTAGACGTAGTGCTCGAAGATGTCGTTGTAGGGCACGCCTTGGGCCGCCGGCTCGGCGGCAAGCTTCTGTGCGATAAAGCCGCGCACCTGCTTTGCCGCGGCTTCTTCGCGGGCCGACTCGGCGGCGTCTTCGACGGCCAGGGCGGTCTCTTTAAGGTACCAGCGCATAATCCTGTGGGCGCCGAAGAGATCAGGCTGGCGCGGCTCTACCAGGTTAGCCATCACCGGCTCGCGCACTGCCTCGGCCACCTGCGCCAGCAGCTCGTCGAAGTCGTGGGCCTCCATGCGCCCGGCGCGCACCATGCGGCTCACCACCTGATCATAGATGCGATCCTTCGTGCTGCCGGGGTGGTCGGCCAGATAGGTGCGGATAACTGCCCTTACCTGCTCGCTGAAGGTGGTGCCGTCCTCATCGCCGCTGATGGTAAGCTGGCTTGCCGCTTCGCCCGGGCGCGGTTTGCGGAAGCTGATGACGAGATCGCGCTTCTTCGCGGTGGCACCTGTCCGCTGGTTGTATGATTTCTGTTTAGTGTCAATGAAAATGGCTCTGTCAGCCTGGGAAGGAATAAAACCAATCTCGGCCATAATATCATTGACAGCTTGCCAGAGCTCTACTTCCCCGTGAAAGCATAGGCTAATCCACCGGCCTGGCTTGAGGAGTGTATAAGAATCGGAGAGCGCCGCCCGGAGGCGCTCCTTCCAGTTGTCATATGTTAGGCTTCCATCTTCAGTGATAATGATCTCCTCGCCTCGCCAAGATAAATCGCTCTTGCGCCACGCCTCCCATAAAAAATTAAGCGCGCCATAGTGGTATGTCCCTCCATAGGGCGGGTCTGTGAAAATATAATCCACACTATTTGCGGCGATTTTGCCCCCGCGTGCTAACTGCCCCGCCGACTCAGTGGAAACCATAATAGCGTTGCTTGCCTGTGCGTTCTCGCGCACCTCTAAAATGGCGCGCTTGATATCTCCGCATTTGTCTAAGAAGGATGACCATGGATTGATGCATTTAGAGAGATGGGGGATGTAGTAAGTCCCACTAAAACCGCCACCGCCAGCTGTATGGGTCCGATAACGATACATTCTCGTGCAGTTATAGAGGATGGCGTGAACACATAGCCTTAGCAACCGGATGGCCGCCTGGCTTAGTCCGTCAAGTGCAAATATCTGTCTCTCGATCTCGAGTAAAACCGCCAAATTAGCATCGGAGAACAGATCGCTGGCATACACTGCGCCCGCCTTGGCGAGATTTTTCCAAAGTCGGGGTTGAATATTTTCTTCCAGTTTTATCTTTAAACTCAGGGGCGGCGTCGTGGGAGTGACAGGGAACAGATGCTCTATGTCATTTCGCCCCAGAACATTGAGCTTGTCAATGCGTTTGGCTCGGTAGTCTTTACTAATATGGATTTCCCCGGGAACAAATCCCAATCGCTCGTCATTGTTAGTGCGAAGCGGTTCACCACAATACGGGCACTGCTCCTTTGCTTTTGCTACGCCACGAAACTGACGCTCATCACCGGAACGGGCTTCCAAAAACGCCACAGGTCGGAAGCACCGTGAACAGCGAAATCTTTCCGTATATACTATCGCTCGAATCACCCCGGGCTCCCCTGGTATTTGAAAGCGAGAGTTGACAAGGGGTGATGCCCGCTCTGTTAATTGCTCTAAGGCAATATCGAAGTCCTGACAAGTGAAAATATCTACTGTGCTTGCAGCTATGAATGTGGCGGCTGGAGACAAATCAACGATTGCCGCCTTCCGATCGTCTAAAAGCGCTGCGATCCCGGTACTCCCGGAACCGCAAAACGGGTCGAGAACCAGATCTCCCGGCTGTGTATAATGCCGAATGTATTGGCGGATCGCTTCGTGGGGTTTCTTTGACCAATAGCTGTGCACATCATACACAGCTGTGGCCTTGGTGGTCTCGATCGGCTGGTCGAAGGCCGGCACAGCGTACTGATCGCTTGTCGGGTCGTAGGGGCGCTCGCGCAGGTGGGCCTCGACAAAGGCGCGCAGGTTGGGGTTGGGCTTGTCGCCCGCGTAGTGGCCCTCGGGCGGCTGAGGGATGGCAGAGGGCCGGATCTGCTGGGATGGGTTGCTGCGCTGCCTGGGCATAGGGTGGCTCCGTTAGGGAGTATGATGCTACTCAAGCTGGAGCACTGGCGTCGGGTGTCTCCACCTCCCAGCGCTCAGGCTGGGCGACTTTCTGGATCTCGGTGAGCGTGCCCAGGATGCGCGCCGAGAAGTCGATCTCGGCCAGGTTGCTGTAATCGATCGTGCTCATGGACAGGCCCGATCGCGGGCCAACGCTCAGCCGGAGCCTCCCCTGGCGCACCAGGCAGATGAGATAAAGCTGGATAATGCGTCGGGTGAGGCCATAGCTCTTCCCGTCAGGGCCGCCCAACCCCATAAAGTTCTTGTAGATAGTCTCGGCGCACATCCGCTGGCGGTCATCTGGCAGGCGGCTGTCGATGAATTGCCAGATGTCGCGGACGAACGGATTGTCGGAAACATCGAGCCTGCGCTCGGCGCCGCCAGCGCCGCGCTTGATGATGTTGAGCCCGAAGCCGAAGTTCTGCGCCGCGCTGATACTGTGGTTCGGCTTCGCGCCACGCGGAATATATCCGGTCTTGACGATGCCGTTAATGACCTTGACGGCCGCTTCATTGCGGAAGACGAAGGGCGGGTCGAATGTGATAACCCGCGATTCGTAAACATCGGAGAGGACCCGATCGATGAGCGGTGTCAGAACTGCCGGCAACTCGCCTGCCATATGGAAATCGAGGCGGGCCTGGTTCAGGGCGTCGATCTGCCCACGCCCATAGCTGCTATCGATGATCCTGACGATGCTGCCGATCTCGGCCTGCAGTGTATTGGCGACCCAGCTAATCACCGCTAGCGCATCCTCGGTGTCTTTACCCTCCCATGCGGTAATGAGTTTGCGGTAGGCGGTAAAGTCGAGCAGGCGCCCGTGCTCTTTAGTCGTCAGATCGTCGGGAGTCCAGACCAGGATGCGCGGGTCGTTGCGCTGACGCAGTAGCCTCCCGGCTATCTCTGGCGATACTGGACGAGTCGCCACGATGACGGCGAAATCGTGATCTTGTTCGGTGTTGATGCTCGGTAGCTGACCGCCGTCAGCGTCGAGGCGGTTTAGATCGCGCATGCTCATCACCCCCTCGATCTGGCGGCCAGACCAGATCACCAGGAGCGGCTGCTCGTTGCGAGGGGCGATATCGCAGAAGAGCGAATGGCTGCCGCTCGCCAGGTCGATCGTCAGCTGGCGTGTGCGCACCGGCCACTCATCTAGGGCCAGCAGCGCGGCCCATGCCGCTTGGCGCGCTTGCTCGTCGGCCTCGGCCTCGGCGCGAGCTCTGCGAAACTCGTCGCGCGGATCAACGCCGGTAAAAACCGGGTCGAACATGTAGCGCGGCTGGCGATCGTCATCGGAGGCCTGGCGGATCTGGCGCAACTCTTTGCGCAGCGCCTCAGCGATCGTCTCGTAGTGTTGGATGTTCTCGTCAGGCGGCGACTCGCTGTCGCGCGGGATGAGCACCGCGTTAGCGATCTCTTCAGGGCTGAGTCCTTGTTGGCGGATGCGTGCGACGTGGTAGAGGAAAAGGGTTTGCAGGATCTTGATCGCCCGGTCGTGGTAGACCTTGAGCATACCCCTGGTCATGCCGTCGATCTGACGTCTGCCGACTTCGTAGGCACGATGGTCGCTCTCGCATCTGGCCTTCAGCGCGGCGATACCGGCATGCGCGCCGCCAGGGCCCTCCTCATCGCGCGCCGTCTCATCGAACAGATCGCAGAGCCGAATGATGGTGTGGCCCTTCGCCGCGACCTGCTGCCGCAGCGCCTGGTGCATAAAATGGATCGCCGAGCGGGTGGTCGTCAGCTCGTAGGTAATCGCGCGCAGCACCTCAAGGGCCGGCTTATGGAAAGGGAAGAAGCGGCGAAACTCGCCTTCGCCCACGGCGTCGGGCCAGGTGAAGCCGCGCTTGTAGGCGAGAAAGTAGGCCCCGACAGCGCCCGGGTCGGTAATATTACGCACGCGGGCCAGCACAAGATTGTAGTAGTCAGTGTCCTCGCGCAGCAGCTCAACCAGCTTGAGCCGGTCGTCAGCGATGATATTCTTCACGCCCATGGCGCCCTCGATCGTCTGCTGTGCGGCGCACACCGTCCAGATCGGCAGATTATGCACCTTGGCCAGACGGTTTGAGAGCACCACCAGGGTCTTCTCATCATCGACGCGCTGATCCTCCTCGCGATCCTTCATGAAGAGCGAGACCTCGTCGAGAACCAGCAGCACACCGCTGTAGCCCTCGGCCATGATCGTCTCGACCAGATTCTTCAGGATATCCTCGGTCTCAGCGGGAATCTGGGGCTGGACATGCAGATACTCTGTGTAGAAACGCCAGAGCTTATTGCCGAGGCTGCGCTTGTGCTCCGGCGAGCTGCTATTCTGCATCTGGAGAACGAACTCGTTGAAGTCGTGGCGGTCGATCTCGTCCTGGGGGAAGTAGGTCGGGTCTTTGAGGAACTTGCGGAGATCGCGACCGAAGCGATCGCGGTCCTGGGCCAGGAAGCGGTCGGCGAGCAGATCGGCCGGGTAGATCGAGAGGTCGCGTCCGATCTCCAGCTTGATCTGATCGCTTGCAGCTTCGAGAATATAGTCGACTAGCCGCCGGCCCCGCGTAGCGACGCCCACGGCGCCACCGCCAGTGCCGACCAGGGTTTTTACGATGACGAAGATGCCCTTGCTCGGCGCGCTGCTCTTGGCCTGCAGCCCCTCCTCCCAGAAATGGTAGAGTGACTCACGGCGGCCTCGGTTGGCCTGCCGCTCTTTATCGCGGACCATGTTCCACACATCCGTGTCGCCCAGGGCGAGGGCCGAGAGAGCGCAGAGCAGGTGCGACTTGCCGGAGCCAAACTCAGCCTGGATCCAGTAGCCCTGGCCAATCGGGTCATCGCGCTGATCCGGCCGGTAGGGCGCAGCCATGCCGCGCAGCACATCGTTCAGGAACGAGCGCACCGGCTGGATCTGGAACTCCTCGACGGTCTGCCGCTCGGGCCTGCGGGCAGCGCGGGTCTCGTGGGCATCGCCCGCGGCCCACACGTGCTTCTCAAGCGAGTAGACCGAGATGATCTTGTCGGGGACCCGACAGATCTCATCGAGTGATTTCCGAAAGGTCAGCGGATCTCCCTGCGACATGTGCGAGCTCCTCCCGTACGTCCTCGCCCCACGGCGCTGGGGCGGGCAGCCACGTCAGGGTCGCCCGCCGCAGCGCTCAAGCTCTGGGCAGGAGGCCAAGGGCGTAGGCGGCGTCCACCGCCTCACGGCGGCTGCTCACCCCCAGCTTGTCGTAGATCGTGCTGGTGTGCTTCCGCACCGTGTTCGGCGCGATCACCAGCCGCGCGGCGATCTCCTTGTCCGACCAGCGCTCAGTCAGCAGGCCCAGGATCTCGATCTCGCGCCGGGTCAGCATCTCGGGTAGCTGGGTCACATGGACGGCCAGCGCGGGGCGCGCAGCGGTGGCGGCGGGCGGCGCCTCGAGCGCCAGGAGACCCAGCACGAAGGTCGCGGCGACGCCCCGCTCGGCCAGAGTCTGCAGCAGCGGCCTCAGGGCCAGACCCTGGTCAAGGAAGGCCCGCGCCATACCGCGGGGCGCCGCGACGAGCGCCGCCTGCTCCAGCGTGGCCAGGGCCTCGTCGCGGCGCCCCTGCGCCAGGCGCAGCAGCGCCTGGGTCGCCAGCGTGTGGACCCGCAGCGGCACGTTGTGCAGGGCCTCGGCCTCGGCCAGACAGCCGGCCACGATGGTGTCGGCCTGTGCGAGAGAGGGCGCGTCGTCGGCCGCGATCAGGGCGCGGGCCTGGCTCAGCCGCGGCATCGCCGACCACAAGCTCATCCCGAGATGAATGTCCGGGCCGATCTCCTGGGACGCCCGCAGCGCCGCCGCGACCTCGCCGCGGGCGAGCGCCAGGCGTGTGGACAGCCCCATAGCCTGGTGCCGTAAGAATGGGCCGCCCACCTCGGCGGCGTACGTCCACGCCTCCTGCTCGTAGGCGGCGGCGGCATCGAGCGCGCCCTGCGCCACGGCGATCAGCGCTAGGCCGACCAGGCTGCCCATGTAGGTGGGGGCGTTGGCCTGATCCTTGCGCGCTACAACGGCGCTGTAGTGCGCCGCCGCCGCCGCGAGGTCGGACCGCTCATAGGCCGCCCCGGCAAGAAACGCCTCGGCATAGCTGGTCCACAGCGGATCCAGGTCAGGGGCGGCAGCAGTCTCCAGCAGACGCTGGGCCTCGCCGGCCAGGGCGTCGAGCTCGCCCGCGTGCATGTGTATCCCGCAGCGACAGAAGGCGGCGACGGGGGCGCGCCCGGGGTGCGGGCGATCCGGGCTGCTCGCGCCGACCGCCTCTATCTGCCGGACGGCCTCGGCGTAGCGCCCCAGCCCAACAAGGGACTGCCCCAGCAGCATCAGCGCCTGGACGGCGATCCACTCGACCGGCCCCTGCGCGAGCGCCGCCCGCATGGCGTCGATGGCCTCGGCGGGGCGGCCCTGCCAGAAATGCAGGGCGCCCCACAGCGCCGTGCGGTCCGCCTGAAAGCCGGGCCAGGGCGGCGCGCCCGCTGGCCCGCCCTGCGCGGCAAGCAGCGCATCGAGACGCCTCAGGTTCTCTGCAAGGGCGGCGAGATCAAAGATGTTCGAGGCGCGCCGGGCCTCCAGCAGGGTCAGGCCCTGGCGACGCGCGACGAGATCGGCGGGTAGCAGGCGCAGCCAGTAGCCTGGCGGCCCCGCGCCTCGGTCGCGGCCAAGCCTGGGCAGCAGCAGGCGCTCGACCAGATCGGCGGCCGCATCCTCGGCGCCGGCCGCCAGGTAGAGCCGCACGGCCTCCTCGCCGAGGTCTGCGGCCTCGAGCCAGCGGGCGGCCCGGAGCTGCAGCGCGCCCACCGCATCTCTCCCCAGGCCGAGGGCCAGCCGGCGCAGCAGCAGATCGCGGAATAGATTATGGAAGCGATACCAGCGCCCCGTCGTATCGAGCGGGAGCAGCAGGTTCGCCCGCGCCAGCTGCTCGAGCACGTACTCCGCCCGGATCTGGTCGTCTGGCGGATGGAGCAGGGCCGCACCGAGCTCGGCACAGACGCGCTCGGGCACGGCGAGGGCCAGCAGCGCCTGCTGGATTGGCGCGGGCTGCTGGTCAAGCACCTCTTCGGCCAGATACTCGGCGATCCGGCGCGTCGCCGCGCCGGGGATACGCTCCAGGGAGGGCGCCTCCAGGCGGGCGAGGGCGGCGAGCTGGAGGGCGATCGCCCAGCCCTCTGTCTCCTGGTGCAGGGCCGCGACAAGCGCGGCGTCGGGCGCATAGCCAGACAAGCTCGCCAGCAGGGCGCCGGCCTCGGCCTCGGTGAAACGCAGGTCGGCCGCGCGCACCTCGGTTACCTGATGCTCGGCCCGCATACGTGCCATAGGGAGCGGGGGGTCCGCCCGGCTGAGCACCACCAGCCGGCAGGTGGGGGGCAGATGTCGCAGGAGATAGGCGACCGTTTGGTGGATCGGCTCGGCCGTCACGAGGTGATAGTCATCGAGGACCAGAGTCAGGCTGGCGGGCAGAGCGCTCAGGTCTACGAGCAGGGCCTGGGCCACCATGTAGAGCGGCGGCTCGGGCGCCGAGAGCAGCGGGCGGGTTAACGCCAAGGCCTGGGGGATGGCTCGCTCGATCGCGCCCGCGACATAGGCCATGAAGCGCAGACCATCCTGGTCGTGCTTGTCGAGGGTCAGCCATGCAAAGGCTGAGGGCTGATAGCTGAGGGCGGAGGCTTGCTGGTCGGGGGTGTCAGCCTTCCGCCTTTCGTCCTCAGCCATTATAGAGAGCCACTGGGCGACCAGGGTGGACTTGCCAAACCCAGCGGGGGCGACCACCACCGTCAGCCGGGCGCTGGGGCGGGCGCGAAGCTGGGCGAGCAGGCGCTCGCGGCGGACCCACATCGAGCGAGGCTGTGGCGCTGTCAGCTTGGTCGGTACCAGCAAGTCTATGGTTGAGGCGGGCGCCACGGCAACCCTCTGTGACAGGATCGGCTGCGAACTATGCCTGCGGCATAACCGAAGGGGCCAGGTAGCACGCGCAAGTGGGGTAGTGCGTGGCGCGCGCTGCAGGCAACGCTGTATCCATCAGCGCATGGCAAGTATAGTGCAGTACGGCAAATGGGGCAATGTCGTGGGGAGATAGGGCGCGGCGCACAATCCAGCGGATTGGGCCGGACCGAGGCACGAAGCGAAGGCGCACACCCGGGCATCACTATAGTGGGTATGCGGCGCATCAGGATCTGTGCTATGATAATTGAACATTCATGCATGCGAGAATTCTATAACTGGCACGTACAACTTTACCTTGCTAGATATCCGACAGAGAAGTGCCTCTGTTTTCATGAAGCACGTGCAGCGTTGCCGTGCATTGCGAGAAAGGAACCGGATTATGCCGAAGTCGACAGCTAGCACCCTGGACCTGGACGTGGACCTGCAAAGTGGGGTTGTGCCGATCTCAAAGGCCGCTTCGGCTCTGGCAGCGCTGATCAAGCGCGGTAAGGAGCGCCAGCAGCCTATCATTGTCACCCAGAAGGGCTATCCGACAGGCGTGTTATTGCCGATTGATCTCTACTCCACGCTGCGTGATCTTGCCCAACGCGAGGTTGGGGCTATTACTGATCTAGGAGACGGCGTGCCCGTATCTGTGACCTTGGCCTCGGATGATCTGGCCGGTGTTGGTCAGATCGTGGCGGCCCTCCCGGATCTTGCTGAGGTCACGACGCTGGAAGAGGCGGCGGACGAGGCGACAGTAGAGGCGGCCCCAGCTCAGCGGCGAGGGCGGGGCGGGCGCAAGGCGAAAGCCGCGGAGTAGGGCGCCTCGACCAGGCCGACGGGAGGAATCAGGTAGACAACCCGGGGGCTTTGTAGTAAAATACCACCTATATGACGCACTGCGTTATTCTAGGAGGTATAGTGATGTCCACCCCGCAGACTACCGCTTCCATCCCACAGCAGGTCGAGAGCGTGATCGAGGCCGCTGTCAACCTGGGGACCAGCCTGGCCCGCTTGGGCGCCAGCGTGATTGTGATCCCCCTCTCGCTCCTTCCGCTGAAGACGCGCAAGGACACCGTCCAGGCCGCCCATAATGTGATCGAGGCCATCGGCCAGGTCAACCTGAGCGCCTTCAAGGCCGCCAGCCGGGCGTCCGACGCGTGGCTGCGCGAGCTCGACACCGCGCTCACCACGGCCGCTGCGCCCGCTGCCGAGGCCCAGACGCTCGTCGTAGAGGCCGCGCCGGCGAAGAAGTAGCCCGTTGCAGCGTTCGCGTCGCCGCGCATCATCCGAGGCCCCGCACAGGGGCGGCCGGCGACAACCATCTGAAGCAGGCGCCGCCCCGGTGGAGCAAGACCACCGGGGCGGCGCGTTTGTTGGGGCGGTGCCCCGTACGCGGGCCCTGGCCCCATCTTCAGACGCTATGCGCGACATCAACTGGCAATTCCGGCCGATGGGCGAGGGTGGGCTGCTGATCGAGGGCACGCCGCCCTCGCCCCTGGTCAACCGCTATGCCCTGGCGCTCGCCGAGCGCCTCACCGCGCTTCGGCTCTACGGTGTAGAGGCTATAGTGCCGGCCATCAGCTCGCTGCTAGTCACCTTCGACCCGCTGCTGCTGCCGTGGGACGCTCTGCGGGCACACGTCGCGCAGGTGCTGGCGCAGGTAGACCCGGCGCCAGAGCTGCCCGCTCGCGTCGTCGAGATCCCTGTGCGCTACGGTGGCGCGCATGGTCCTGACCTGCCTGAGGTCGCCGCGACCCTCGGCCTGCGCCAGGAGGAGGTTGTCGCCCTTCACTGCGGGCAGGTCCACCGGGTGATGATGGTCGGCTTTGCGCCGGGCTTCCCCTATGTTGGCCCGCTGCCGCCAGCCCTCGATCTGCCCCGGCGCGCTACCCCGCGCATCGCAGTGCCCGCCGGCTCGGTCGCCATCGCCGCAGGCCTCACCGGGATCTACCCGGCGCGGCTACCCGGCGGCTGGCATCTGATCGGGCGAACCGAGCTGACGCTGTTTGACCCTGCCGCCGAGCCGCCCACGCTCCTCATCGCCGGCGACGGTGTGCGCTTCGTGCCCCTTGCGGGCGGGGTCACACCATGAGCCCGACCCTCCATGTGATCAGCGCCGGCGCCCTCGCGACCGTGCAGGACGGCGGTCGCCCGGACGCTGTCCGCTATGGCGTTCCGCGCGGGGGGGCAATGGATCGGTTCGCCCTGCTCGCGGCCAACAGGCTCCTCGGCAACCCTCCGGGCGCGGCGGCGGTCGA
>JAAXUL010000849.1 GCA_013336035.1 Chloroflexales bacterium | reverse complement strand
TGGTTGTGGCTTTAGCACCTTCAGCCTACCACAGGTGAGGGGTCCTTTGCGCGTTACGACGCGCTAAAGCCCTCTACTGGCACCCCCGCTGACCTCCTTCGTTGGAATATTGGAGAGCTTCTCAGGCCAGCCAACGGGCGCTGCTCATTGGTAGCGAGATCGCCAGCGATGATCGCGCCAAGCTCACGCTGAATAGCGCCGGAAGCCCGGTTCGACAGTGTAAAGCCCAAGAGCCACAAGCGCACAGCTTCCGCCCGCTCCACGATTTCGTCGTGGTCGGGCACTTCAGTCACGTTCATGGATCTGTCCTTATCGATCTATTCTGTTATCGAGCGGTGACAACGATTTATTAGTAACGGAATTGGAAACCTTCATAATTTCAGGAGTGTGCAATCATTGTAGCACAGCCGTGAAAAATAGTGTAGCCCTCAATGTGTGCGCAAGATGGACAAGACACGCAGCGAGCTACGGCAGCACGCATATACAGCTCGCTTCTGGAGGACATAATGGCTATCGATCAAGCCGCGCATCACGGATGTTGAGCTGAAGATTCACCTCGCCCCTCCACTCGTTCCGCTCGATGCCGAAGACCACGGAGCCCTCACGCTGCGCGAGATCACGGAGCGCACCCCCCATGCGCCACCAGACGGCACGGTGCGCCCGGCCCCCCTGCATCACCATACAGCTGAGATGCTCATTGTCTTTCCCATCGGCCTGACCATCATGAAGCGCACATCGTGGGCGACGAAGACCGGGCTCGGATTGCCGTGGCCGTAGGGCTCCAGCAGCTGAAGCTCGTCGTAGAGCGCCCAGGTGATATCCGAGAGCCTGAGCTCGGCGTCGATTGACAGCGTGGCCTCGTGAGCGGCCCCAGCAGCCGCGTTGAGCTGCGCCTCCAGCGCCGGGATATGCTCGACCTTGAGCTGCATGCCTGCGGCGGCGCTGTAGCCTCCGTAGCGGATCAGCAGGGGGGAGGCCTCCCTGAGCAGATCGACGATGTTCACCTCGGGGATGGAGCGTGCGCTGCCGGCCGCGGTGCCGTCGCCCTTCAGGTGCAGCACGATCGCCGGCCGGTGGTACTGGCGCGCGAGGTTGCCGGCGATCAGGCCCACGATGCCCGGGTTGTACGCGCCGACGAGGACGATCACCGAGCGCCTGGTCTTGCCGGCAGCCTCGGCCTCACGAAGGGCCTGGGCCGTCTGGAGCTTCGTCAGCTCCTGGCGCTCGCGGTTGATGTCGTTCAGCACCCTGGCAATCTGGCGGGCCTCGGCATGGTCCTGGGTCAGCAGGAGCCGGTAGGCCAGCTCAGCGTGCTCGATGCGGCCGGCGGCGTTGAGCCGCGGGCCTAGCCCAAAGCCAATGTCAGTAGCGGTGAGCTTCTGCTGATCTATGCCGGCCGCCTTGCAGAGCTCCACAATCCCGGGGCGCGAGGACTCACGCAGCGCGCGGAGCCCGACCTTGACCAGCACCCGGTTCTCGCCGACCAGCTCGCCCATATCGGCCACCCTCGCGAGCCCGACCAGGTCGAGCAGGTCGCGGCCACGCAGCGGCGCGCCCAGGGCCGCGGAGAGCTTGAAGGCCACCGCGCAGCCGACCAGGCCCTTGAACGGGTACGGGTCGCCCGGAAGCTTCGGGTTGATCAGGATGCACCCCGGCAGCTCTGCTGGCGGCGTGTGGTGGTCGGTGACGATCACGTCGATGCCGACGGAGATGAGGTCGGCCACCTCGCGCGCATTCGCGATGCCGCAGTCCACCGTGATCAGCAGCGACACCCCGGCGTCCAGCAGCTTCTGCGGGACCGTCTTGTTCAGCCCGTAGCCGTCGCGCGTGCGGTGCGGGATGATGACCGTCACGCGCGCCCCCAGGGCCCTGAGCGCCTGGTACATGAGCGCCGACGCCGTCACCCCATCGGTGTCGAAGTCGCCGTAGACCGCGATCTGCTCCCCGCTGCGGATGGCCGCCTGAATCCGATCTGCCGCCTCCGCCATGCCGCTCAGCAGTCGGTGGCTAACGCTCAACAGCCACGTTGCGCATACTGGCCGGCTCTCCTCATCAGACCCGGTCAACCTCCAGAACATCCCGTCCGCTCAGGCCCCGAGACCCGTAACGGCATCGTCGCGCTCACCGCGGAGATCATCCAGGACATCCTGGCCTTCATGGAGGCCAACCCCGAGATCCTGGACGACCCCTGGTTCAAGCGCGAAGGTGAGCGCCTCCAGCGCCGGCTGCGCGACAGCGCGGGCAGGAGCTGGCTCTGGGTCACCGCGGATATGTCCCAGATCGAGCCGTGCATCATGGCCTTCTACGCCATGCTGGCGGGGGACATAACCCTGGTCGAGTCGTATCGGCAGCGGAGGGATATCTACCGCACCCTAGCCGCGATTGCCCTGGGTATCCCCTACGACGAGATCGGCGAGGACAGCAAGGAGCGGTCGGCCGCGAAAGTCCTCGTGCTGGCCCTGGCCTACGGCGCCAGCCCCGAGGGCCTGGCCAAGCACAAGCTGATCCGGAAGCTCAACCCTACCGTCGAGAAGGTCCGCGAGTGGCTTCAGCGGCTCTTCGAGACAGCACCTGGCCTCCGCCCGATCTGGTGGCTGTACGGGCTGCTCGGTCTTCGGCGCGGCGAGGGGCTCGGGGTGCGCTGGAGTGACGAAGAAGACCGTTCCAGTACACCAGCCGTCTTTTTCGGCATCAGGAAGCGATCTCAGATTCCGCCCCCGTCCACAGATTCCGCCCTTTTTCGCCCACGTGGCTGTCAACTTGGCTGTCAGAATTGCCCCCTGACTTTGCTCGGTGTGCTGTAACTTGTCCCACCGTTTTACGCTTTACAAAACGTCTTGCAAGGCCGCCAGAGTCACCCCTGAGGCTCGCGAACGCCGGTAGAAAGAGCTATCTGAGTTCCCCGTGCCCTCTCTGTCTGGTCAGCCCTTCCGCCAAATGTGTAAATACTTACAAAACCCAGCGTAAAGAGTTTTGCCGATTGACGAATATGGCTTTGGGAAGGCTTGCCAGCTGAGAGCTGACATTCTGCCGAGTCGCGGCACAACCTTGTCTGGGTGTAAGGCGTCTCTTCAAAACCTGCACCTGATAGCAGTCATCCCTCCTGCGCGAGCCAGGCCTGTCGCACGCCAAGAGCGCCGCGGAGGAAGCGCCCCCGCTAGCCCCATCAAATCCAGCGCCGCACCGTCGCGGTGTAGCGGCGGTACTCCTCGCCAAAGCTGGCCGTCAGGTAGCGCTCTTCCGGCGTGATCAACCAGACCTGGCACAGCACGATACTCAGCGCCAGCATGACGATCACCCAGGCGAGGTTGCCCGCCAGGGCAATGCCGGCCAGCACCCCCGCCGCCCCGAGGTAGAGCGGATTGCGCGACCGCCCATAGACCCCGGTGGTGACGAGCCGCCGCGTCGGGTATCCGGGGTCGGTCGGCTGGCCGTACGCCGCAAGCTCCCGGCGCCCCAGGATGATGACGACCACGCCTGCGACGCTGAGCAGCACGCCGACAACGACCAGCACCAGGCCGAAGGGCGCGCGCGGCAGCCCCAGGGGCACCAGCCACTGGAGCGCCAGGGCGGTAAGAAAGGGCAGGCCGAAGACGACCTCAGCCGTCCGCCAGGCGCTGGTATGTGCGCTGGGTTGTGGCCTCATACTGCCTCCACCTTGCCGTTGCCTTCTACCTCGTCTCCGCTCCCCCGCTACGCCTCGGAAACGATGAGGGTGCGAATCGCCTCAGGGAGCTGCTCTAGCTGCCAGGCGCGCTCGCGCTCGGCGGCCTCCTTGCCCGCGGCGCCGCCGGCGGCCAGCATGGCCTTGCGGGCGTAGTACACGGGCCCCTTCGCGTGGTCGGCCATATGGGCCGTGGCCACGGCGTGGCCCGCGGCCCGTGCGACCGCAATAGCGGCAGGGTCGGTCGCCGCGCGCGCCGCAGCGTGGG
>JAAXUL010000188.1 GCA_013336035.1 Chloroflexales bacterium | reverse complement strand
CTCACCGCCCCCACCACCGTTGGCGTGCGCGTGCTCGCCCTGCGCGGCGACACGGTGCTGCTGGTCCGCCACCGCGGCGGCGCCTGGCCGTGGTCTCTGCCCGGCGGCGGCGGCGCGCATCACGAGCCCCTCGCCAGGGCCGCCCTGCGCGAGCTGCGCGAGGAGGCCGGCTGCTCCGGCGAGGTGCGCTATCTGCACGGCATGTTCCAGAGCTTCGCCGATGGTATGAACGACCTGATCGCGATCTTTGTCTGCGCCCCGCTCGGCGAGGCCCGCCCCCCCGTTGGTGATATCGAGATCGTCGATGCCCGCTTCTTCCCGGTCGCCGACCTGCCCGCGACCCTCGAGCCCGGCTGCCGCCGCCGCATCGAGGAGTACGCCCGCGGCGAGCGCGGCCTCTATGGCCTCTGGTGAGCAGCTATGCCCTACACGCCCATTGTCGCGACCCTCGGCTATGTGCTCTCGCCCGATCGGCGCTCGGTGCTGATGATCCATCGCAACGCCCGCCCCGGCGATCTGCACCTCGGCAAGTATAACGGCCTCGGCGGTAAGCTCGAGCCCGACGAGGACGTCGTGGCCGGGATGCGCCGCGAGCTCCGCGAGGAGGCCGGCATCGAGGCCCTGGATATGGCCCTGCGCGGCACGGTCAGCTGGCCCGGCTTCGGCAAGGGCGGCGAGGACTGGCTCGGCTTCCTCTTTGTGATCACGCGCTTCAGCGGCGAGCCCCTCGCCAGCAATCCCGAGGGCACCCTCGAGTGGATCCCCGTCGAGCGCGTCCTCGCCCTCGACCTGCCCCTCTGGCCCGGCGACCGCTTCTTCCTGCCGATGGTCTTCAGCGATGACCCGCGCCAGTTCCACGGGGTTATGCCCTACCGCGACGGCCAGCCCGTGGGCTGGCGCTACTCGCTGATCTGAGTCGGGAGGCGTCGATGGACCTGACCGCCGTCACGATTATCTTTGTCGCGGGCCTGATCGCCCTCGGCCTCACCTTCTGGATGCTCAACCGGGCCTGGGGCGATTTTCCGTCGCGCGCCGGCCCCCAGTCGGGCCTCCCCCCCACCCCGCTGTCGCCCAGGCCGGCGCCGCTGGGCACTGCGGCGCCGGCTGACGATAATCGGGGCGTGGCGGCTGATGACCTGGCGCCCGCCGCGCTGCCCCCGGGCACCCCCGCCGATGGGCTTGTCCTGGTCGCGCACCCCGCGGTGCGCCGGGCCGTCGAGCAGGCTATGGAGCGCGCCGGGAGCCCCTACGCCACCTTCTTTATCCGCGACGGCGAACGGATCTACCTGGCCCTCTACCGCATCGCTGACCCGGCTCAGCGCGAGACGGCCAGGCGCGTCTTTGAGGGTCTTAATAGCGGCAATCTGAACAAGGTCGGGCTGGCCGAGGTGATCAGCATGATCGGCCAGATCGGCAAGTGAGGTAAGACAGCCATGCTCGATATCAAGCTGCTGCGTGAGCAGCCGGACGAGGTGAAGCGCCAGCTCGCCCGGTTCGCCATCGAGGGCGCCGTGGTCGACCGGGTTCTAGAGTTCGACGAGCGTCGCCGCGCCCTGCTGCGCGAGGTGGAGGAGCTCAAGGCCCAGCGCAATACGGTCTCGAAGGAGATCAGCCGGCTGAAGGATGCCGCAGAGCGCGAGGCGAAGATCGCCGCGATGCGCGAGGTCGGCGACCGCATCAGCACCCTCGATAAGGAGGTCGCCCAGGTCGAGGAGGGCCAGCGGGCGGCTATGCTAGAGATCCGCAACCTCCCCCACCCTGATGTGCCCGATGGCCAGGACGATAGCGAGAACCCGGTGATCTACCAGGAGGGCGAGGAGCGCCAGCTGCCCTTCCCCGCGAAGCCCCACTGGGAGCTGGCCGAGACTCTGGGCATCATCAGCTTCGAGCAGGGCGTAAGGCTGGCCGGCTCGCGCTTCTATGTCATGCGCGGGCTGGGCGCCCGGCTCCAGCGCGCGACCATCCAGTGGCTCCTCGACCTGCACATCCGCCAGGGCTACACCGAGGTCTACACGCCCTTCGTGGTGAAGGAGGCGGCCCTCTGGGCCTCCGGCCAGCTGCCCAAGTTCCGCGACAACCTCTACCGCGACGAGGAGTCGGGCCTCTGGCTGGTGCCCACCGCCGAGGTGCCAGTGACCAGCCTCTACGCTGATGAGATCCTCGAGGCCGCCCAGCTGCCGATCCACCACGTGGCCTACACGCCATGCTTCCGCAAAGAGCAGCTGAGCGCCGGGCGCGATGTGCGCGGCATCAAGCGCGGCCACCAGTTCGATAAGGTCGAGATGTATATGTTCGAGCAGCCCGCCAACAGCTACGCCGCCCTCGAGAAGCTGCGCCGCGACGCCGAGGAGTGCGCCCGCCTGCTGGGCTTGCCCTTCCGCACCAAGATCCTCTGCACCGGCGACATCGGCTTTGGCTCGGCCAAGACCTACGACGTCGAGGTCTGGGCACCTGGCCAGGCCGAGTGGCTTGAGGTCAGCTCGTGCTCGAACGTCGAGTCCTTCCAGGCCCGCCGGGCTAATCTGCGCTACCGCCCCGAGCCCGGCGCAAAGCCTGAGTACCTGCACACGCTCAACGGCTCGGGCCTCGGCCTGCCCCGCACGATCATCGCGATCATCGAGAACTACCAGCAGGAGGATGGCAGCATCACGGTGCCCGAGGCCCTGCGGCCATATATGGGCGGGGTTGAGGTGATCCGCTAGATGTGGTAGGATCTGGCTATGCCAGTCATGATCAATCTGACCACGGCCGACCACGGCGGGACGAGCCCGTCGTGCGGCACGGGCGACCATAGCAGCTGTGGCCCCGACTGTGGGTGCGGCTGCCCATATACTGGGATGCTCGAGCGGGGCCGGGCCGAGCCCATCGCCGCCGTCGAGGCCCGCTACCCCGGCGAGTGGCTCGCCTTCGTCATCCCGCCCGGCGAGGATGAGTACGCCCCCGAGCAGGGTATGCTCGTCGTCCACAGCCCCGATGACCAAGAGGTCTGGGACGCGGTTGGCCACATCACCTTCAACCAGGTCGTCCACGTCTACTTCAACGGCCCCCTCGACTCTTACCTGGCCTGGGCCGGGGCGCCTGACACCGCGACCTGAGATGCCTCCAAAACAGACGAGGCGCGGTGATCAGCTGATCACCGCGCCTCGTCGCGCTATCGAGGAGTGCGCTGCAAGGCCGGCTGGCGCCTCGCCTAGGGGTGGGATGTCTCCGTCGCAGTCGGCTCCGCCGCCGGCTCCGCGCAGACCGACAGCTTATAGTCGACCGATTGGGCTTTCATATCAGGCGACTCAACGTAGAAATGCTGGACAGTGATCTGGTGATCGCCTGGCGCGTAGGCGCCCCTTGTCTGCCACAGACCAGAGGGCAGCCAGGCATTGCGGAGCGGCCCTTGATCTATGTAGTGGCCAATCTCCTCCTGATCCACGAAGACCTTGAACTCCTCTTTATCTTGCTCCTCGACATTATTGCAGGGTGCATTATCGGCGCAGCCCCACTCCGGGTGGCCCTCTTTGGCGTAGCCGTCGATCAGGATGGTCGCCCACTGATCCAGATGGATGGTCGCCACATGACCACCATTTATGGCAACCACATTGCGCAACCCATCGCGCAATCCTACACCTGTGTCATCAAGATTCTGGACACTGGGCTGTAGCTCGTAGCTTCCCGCCGCGCAGGCCAGGTAGTCCGGCTCGCGATAGGGTGTCGGCGTCGGGGTCAGAGTCGGCGGTGGGGTTCGCGTCGGCGTCAGGGTTCGCGTCGGCGGTGGGGTCCACGTCGGCGTCAGGGTTCGCGTCGGCGGTGGGGTCCACGTCGGCGGCGCGGTGCGAGTAGGGGTCACCGTAACCGATGGCGCGACCGTCACGGTCGCCGTCAGCGTTGGGGTCGGGCTGTCGGTTGGCGTCGCGGTCGATGTCAGGCTCGGCGTCGGCGCCGCGCTGCTCGCGGTTATTGCCGGCGTGGCTGTCGGGGCGTTTGTTGACGCTGGCGTGGCCAGCGGCTCTGGGCTCGGACCCACAAACGCTGGCGGCGTGTTCGTCACGGTCGGCGATGGCACTGTCGCGGTTGGCGCCGGCGTCAGCGTGCTTGGGCTGGTCGCCGTACTGTCCGCCGTGCTGGTCGCCGACGCCGCTACGGCGGTGTTCGACGGCGCGGGGGTTGTTGGGTACGACACCTGGCCAGGCGTTGCCGCTGTTAACACGGTAATCCCACCTGCCGCTGTGGTGCCGATTGGCGTCACCGGCATGGACGTGTTCTCTATCGAAGCAGAGCTCGCCGTCGCCTGTGGGCTTGCCGTCGCCTGTGGGCTCGCCGTGCTGCTGGGCGCCGCGCTAGGTGGCGGTGGTGGCGGCGGCGGAGGCGGCCACCCAATCACACTCAACAGCCACTCACCAAGCGAGAGCGATGGGGCCGTCAGGACAGCCAACAGCTTTGTGAGGAACGCGTTGTTAGGCAGCGAGATACAAACCTGTGGCTTATACAGACAAGGATCGGTTTTCGGAGGTGGCTTATCTGGATAAGGCAGGGCCAGAAAGACGCAGAGCGTGCAATACAGCAGAAACGCCGCCAGCGCCCTAACCAGGAAGCCTGTCACTCCATTCCAGTGGCGGCGCCGTGCTGGCGCAGCCATCGCTACTCTCCGTACCCGCCTCGTTGTCGGTACCGCCCTCCATGCCTCACCCCGCGATACCCTGTGCTTGCTCACCGATGCTGCCTTTCCCCGCAAGACGATCGACCATCATGATAGTACTTGGCATTGTAGTAATATCGATCAAACTACCGTAGGGCTTGCCGTAGGTAGCTCTAGGGCAAGGGTCGCGACAGCTGCTTAGTACAGGCGATCAGCGCGGAGGCGCATAGCGCCGGGTCGGTCAATGGAAACGGTGTGTCTCTACACGAGGGAGTGACGCAGCGACCGGGGTTTGGTAATGCGCCGCCGGCAGGCGGCTTTTCTGACCTGGCTTCCCCGGTTTTTCATATAATACATCAGTATGTCGATAAAGGCAACCGTTTTCATCATTAAGAATAAGTTATGTTCGCAGAGCCGCCGGCCCAAGTGACGCCGACATACTATACAGGCTAGGCCAGCATCTCATAACAGTTCCTTGACAAATATCGAGCATCTTGTAAAGTATGCAGGGTGGTAGTAGGTGCCCAAATAGCTTCCCCAGGACGCCATTTTGCCCCACTCTAAAGCCAGAGGCGCCATGACCGACCAAGAGAAGATCCAGGACCAGCGCGATCGCCTGGAGACGTATCGGAAGACCCTGGCCATCAACCTTCAGAAACAGGCGATTTCAGGTTCTGCTACGGTGAGCCCCGAGACAATGCATGGCATCGCCGAGGCGCGCAGTGGCATTCATAAATGTAAAAACACCCTACGCTCCTGGGGCGTAGAGGTAGCGGATCATCCGGATGACGAGCAAGATCCGCAAGCAGGCGCACACCCCTTCACGGAACGGCCAAAACACCACACTTCAAGAAAGAATACTGCCTGGGAACGTCGATCTCAAATGATTGAGGTGGATGTCGCGGCCCTGCGTCAGCGTCTAATCGAGTATTTTAGCGACAGCGAGCTCCACGATATCAGTTTTGACCTTGGTATCGACTATGAGAGCTTACCCGGCCAGGGGAAACGGGAAAGGGCGCGGGAACTAGTCGCCTATACGATGCGCCGTGCGCGCATCGCCGAGCTTTTGGAGGAATGTCACAGGTTGAGGCCGCATGTTGATTGGGACGATTTCAACCGGCTTATTCCAAGTGTACAGGCACAACATCGGCCACATCTCGCGGTATCTCAGAGCCAGATTGCTCTCTGGGCAGCCCTGGCTTTCGCGTTCGTACTGCTAATACTTTTGGCTATATTCCGCATCTCATCTCTACCCCCTACCCCTGTTACCCCTACGACAGTAGCATCCTCACCGACACCTCTGATACCTAGCCGTCCTCTCGCCAACAGAGTCAAGTACACCTCTACAGATGCCTGGTTCAGCTTCGAGCTGCCTGAAGGCTGGAAGCCGGAGGAGCTTACCAAATCCACTGGTGGCCCCGCTTTTAATGTGGAACAGAATTTTAGCCCGCCAGACAATCTTAACATTTATTGGAAGATCTCAATTACTCTCATTGATGCCTCCCAGCTCAATATTAGCGATATAACTGCGCAAAAACTCGAGCAATTGGCGCAAGGCTATATCAGCAATGGTTACCACAATCTTGACAACCTACAGATCAATGATACATTCCCTGCCCCTGACCTGCAGGCAGCACAGGTCAGCTGGACATGCACCTTCCCGACTCCTGACGGCGCGAACGCCCCTATTCGCGGGCTATCTGAGATGCGTAAGCACGGCGATATGCTCAGCCTGACCACGGTCTACCTGCCACGCGATCAGTTCGAGGCCCAGAAAGACGCCGTCAGCGCGATCATCAGTAGCCTCGAGGTCCTCCGCGCACCCACCCCGGCCCAATAGCAGAACCTCACCCCCTGTGCCCTCTCCGCTGCGGAGAGGGCACAGGGGGTGAGGTCAGTAATGGCAATCTACAGACCAGGCGGCCACTAATCCAGCCGCGCGCCCCGCAGCCGCAGCGAGTTGCTGACCACGAAGACCGAGCTGAAGGCCATGGCGCCCGCGGCCAGGATGGGGCTGAGCTGCCAGCCGGTGAAGGGGTAGAGCGCCCCCGCCGCTACCGGGATCAGCACGACATTGTAGGCAAAGGCCCAGAACAGGTTCCAGCGGATCGTCCGCATGGTCGCCTTGCTGAGGCTGATTGCCTGGGCGACGCCCGCCAGGTCGCCGCGCATCAGGGTCACGTCGGCGGCCTCTATGGCCACGTCGGTGCCCGTGCCGATGGCGATGCCCACGTCGGCCTGCGCGAGGGCCGGCGCGTCGTTGATCCCGTCGCCCACCATCGCGACCACCCGGCCCTCGCCCTGCAGCCGCCGCACCTCGCCGGCCTTATCCTGGGGCAGCACCTCGGCCAGCACCCGGTCGACGCCGACCTGCCGCGCGATCGACTCGGCGGTGCGCGTGTTGTCGCCGGTGAGCATAGCCACCTCGACGCCGCCGGCCCGTAGACGGGCGATCGCCGCCGCCGAGGTCGGCCGCACCGTGTCGGCCACCGCGACCACGCCCAGCGGCTCGCCGTCGGCGGCGACAACCATGGCCGTCTTGCCCTCGCCCTGCAGGCGCGTCACCTCGTCGTCCAGCGCGCCGATCGCCACGCCGCGCTCGGCCATCAGGCGCGGCGTGCCCACCAGCACCGCCCGCCCATCGACCACAGCCTCGACGCCCGCGCCCGTGATCGCCTGAAAGCGCTCGGGCCGCGCCAGAGCCAGCCCCCGCTCCTGGGCGGCGCGCACCATCGCCTCGCCAAGCGGGTGCTCGCTGCGGCTCTCCGCTGACGCGGCGAGCCGAAGGATGAAGGATGAAGGATCAAGGATGAAGTCATCCTGCTCGTCGGAGGCGAAGCCCCCTGACGGCAGAGCCTGCGCGGCTTTCAGCCTTCCGGCTTCCACCTTCAGCCTTACAATGTCAGTGACCGAGGGCTTCCCCGCGGTGATCGTGCCGGTCTTGTCGAGGATGACGGTCTGGATGTGCGCGGCCCGCTCGAGGCTCTCGGCGTTCTTGATCAGGATGCCGCGGGCGGCGCCGGCCCCGGTGCCGACCATGATCGCCGTCGGCGTGGCCAGGCCCAGGGCGCAGGGGCAGGCGATCACCAGCACGGCCACGGCGAAGAGCAGGCTGCGCGTGAAGCCGACATCGCCAATAAAGAACCAGAGCCCGAAGGTGAGCAGCGCGGTGACGATCACCGCCGGCACGAACACGGCGGCCACACGGTCGACCAGGCGCTGCACAGGGGCGCGGCTGCCCTGGGCCTCCTGCACCAGGCGGATGATCTGGGCCAGGGCCGTCTCTTTGCCGACGCGGGTGGCGCGCATCTGGAAGCTGCCGCTGCGGTTGACCGTGGCCCCGACCACGCCGTCGCCGGCGCGCTTCTCGACCGGCAGGCTCTCGCCGGTGACCATGCTCTCGTCTACGCTCGACTCGCCGTTGAGGAGCACGCCGTCCACCGGGATGCGCTCGCCGGGGCGCACGACCAGGATCTCGCCCGAGCGCACCTCGGCCACGGGGATGTCGTGCTCTTGCCCGCCGCGCACGACGCGGGCGGTCTTCGGCTGGAGACCGATCAGTGTCTTGATCGCGGCGCTGGTCTGGCTCTTGGCCCGCGCCTCGAGGTACTTGCCGACCAGGATCAGGGTGATGATCAGAGCCGCCGTCTCGAAGTAGACGTGCCCGCTTCCGCCTGAGAGCAGCAGTGCCAGGCTGTAGAAGTAGGCCGCCGATGAGCCCATAACGATCAGGGTGTCCATGTTGGCCGTGCGCGCCCGCAGAGCCTTCCACGCATGGATGTAGTAGTCCCGCCCGCTGTAGAACTGCACGGGCGTGGCCAGGGCCAGGAAGAGCCAGTTGAGCAGATCGTCGCGGGCGGCGATCTGGGCCATCATCTCGCCCATCGAGGCGCCGGGGTTCTGGGCCAGCATCTCCGCGGCGGCGCCAATCAGCCAGGGCTGGATGAGCCCAAAGTCGCGGGCCATCGAGAGGGCGAAGAGCGGCAGGCCCAGGGCCACGCCGACGATCAGCTGGCGTCGCTTGTGCGCCAGCTCGCGGGCCCGCGCCGCGGCCTCGACATCCTCGGCGTCGGCCTCGCCCGCGCTCTCGATTACGCCGTAGCCGGCCTGCTCGATGGCGGCCTTCAGCGCGCTGTAGCCCGTGTCGGCGGGCGAATAGACCACTGTGGCCCGCTCTGAGCTGAGGTTGACGCCGGCCTCTAGCACCCCGGGCACCTTCCTGAGGGCCCGCTCGACACGGGCCGAGCACGAGGCGCAGGTCATGCCGGTGACCGGCAGCTCGACGCGGTCGGTGACAATGCCGTAGCCGGCCTGCTCGACGGCGGCCTGGATCTGCTGCGGGCCCACCTGGGCCGGGTCGAATCGCACGCTGGCCTGCTCGGTGGCCAGGTTGACGCTCGCCGCATCGACCCCGGGCAGCTTCTTCAGGGCTTTCTCAACCCGAAACACGCACGACGCGCAGGTCATGCCGGTGACGGGCAGGTTCAGCTCTTGCTGGGACATAGGCACCTCTCTGATGGCGCAACGCATAGGGACGCCCCGCGAGGCGTCCCTACAGGGCTATGCGGCGTATGGCGCTGCTACGCGACCGCCGAGACGTCCTCATAGCCGGCCTCTTTGATCGCGGCGACGATGGCCTCGGGGGCGACTGTGTCGCCGGCCTCGACCGTGACGACCTTGCTGTCAAGGTTGACCTTCACGTCGCTCACGCCGGCGACCTTGCCGACCTCGCTGGTCACGGCGCGCACGCAGTGCTGACACGAGACGGCGGGGACCAGGAACTTCTCGGTTTTCATCGCGCTCCTCCTCTGTAGATGTTAGCTTCCCTGCTTGGAGTCAAAGACCTGGATCAGCTCACGAACGACCCGCTCGCGCTCACTGACGCTGTCGCTCTGGATGGCGGTGGTCACACAGCACCGCAGGTGCTCCTCCAGGATCAGGCCGTCGAGCTTCGCCAGGGCCTGCTGGATCGCCCGCGTCTGCTTGAGCAGGTCGATGCAGTAGGCCTCGGCCTCGACCATGCGCTGCACGCCGCGCACGTGGCCCTCGATCGTCTTTAGCCGGTTGAGCAGCTGCTGCTTGTGGTCTACGTTCATTGCCTGGCCTCCACCCCCACCCCCAGGGGGAGGGGGTCTGTCATGCACAGTATATCAAACCCATCAAGAAGCCGCAAGCCGTGCCGGGTTGTGATCCGCCAACCCAGTTGGGCATAGTTGGATAAATTTCGGGGAGGGGCAGAGCCCTCCCCGCCCGGTGCAACAATCACTGCACCGACGCGCACTGGCGCTCCCAGGCCCATGTGCCCAGCGGCCCCGGCTCGACGGCGCCTGTGGCGGAGTTCGCCTGCAGGCTGCCGTGCTGGAAGTACTGCACGCGCACCGTGGTGTCGCCCTGCCGCTCCTCGAGCTTCGGCGAGATCGCGGCACCGAAGCGCCACCGCCCCCCCAGAGCCCTGTAGAGTCGGTCGAGCTCGCCGTCCACTTCATAGAGGCCGGCGGCGACACCGCGCTGCGCCAGGTACTGCTCGCCGATATTGAGCGGCCGGATCAGGCGCTGCAGCTGCTCACCGGGCAGCAGCTCGGCCCAGCCGGGGGCCTCGGCGACCTCGGGGTAGTAGGCCAGGGCGGCGCCGGTAAAATACTGTACGACCCGCCCATCCTCGGCCCGCGCGAACGGCTCGCTGACCGGCGGGCCGAAGCTATAGCGCCCGTTGTAGGTCTCGTAGGCGTTGCGGAACTCACCCTTCACATAGTGCCCGGTCTCGTCGATCTTGAGCGGCGCCCGCAGCCCGCCCGGCGGGAAGACGCCCTCGACCGTCAGCGCTGTGTCGAGGCGCGTCTTGCTGGGCAGAGGCTCGCCGGGCCAGTCGCGCAGGCGGGCCGCCGCGGGCTTCAGGGTGCCGTCCGGGCGGACCAGGCCATAGTACTCCTCGCGGGTCTCCCAGCGGTAGGTGGGGCCGGGGTCATAGTCGCGCAGGGTCCAGGCCATCACGCCTGCCACGCGGCCCCGCGCCGCCTCGAGGGTCGTCCGGTAGACCTGCTCCTGCTCGACCTCGCTGTAGCCGCGCACGGCGCACGGCGGGCCGGTCGGCCAGCCGAACTCCTGTAGCAGGATGGGCCTGCCGGTCTGGCGGCGCAGCTCGTCGAGCTGCCGGGCGGCGTCGTCGGCATTATAGATATGGACGCTGACCAGGTCGCTGTAGTCGATGACGCGGCGCCCGTCGG
>JAAXUL010000848.1:779-3938 GCA_013336035.1 Chloroflexales bacterium | reverse complement strand
CGGCCAGGCAGGGGTGGCGGCAGAGCCCACAGACAGCCAGGTGAAGGCAGATACGTCCGTGGAAAGGCTTTACAGCAGGTGCGAGATAAGGCTTTACAATGCGGCGGACGGCGATTCTGGTTTTTGAGTTTGGCAGTAAGCTTGGCAGTATTTGGGCTGAAAACAGCAGGACGCCTCAGCGTAAAGGATTTGCGCTAAGGCGTCCTGCTGCAGAATTTCGCTGGTGAGCCGGGCGGGGATCGAACCCGCGACCCTCTGATTAAAAGACCTATCTGGAGCGTTCCACAGGCGTCCACAGTCGTCTTTTTCCGCGTCAGGACGCGATCTCAGATTCCGCCCCCGTCCACACATTCCGCCCTTTCTCGCCCACTTGGCTGTCAACTTGGCTGTCAAAACTGCCTCATGACTTTGCTCGGCGTGCTGTAACCTGCCCCGCCATTATACGCTTTACAAAACGCCTTGCAAGGTCGCCAGATTCACTCCTGAGGTTCGCGAACGCCGGTAGAAAGAGCTCCCTCAGTTCCTCTCACCCTCTCTATCTGGTCAGCCCCTCCGCTAAATGTGTAAATATTTACGAAACCCAGTGTAAAGAGTTTTGCTGATTGACGAATTTCGCTTTGGGAAGGCTTCCCAGCTGAGAGCTGGCATTCTGCGAGTCAAGGCATTTCTTCAAAACCTGCACCTGATAGCCGTCATCCCTCCTGCGCGAGCCAGGCCTGTCGCACGCCAAGAGCGCCGCGGAGGAGGCGCGCCCGCTCGCCACGTCAGATCCAGCGCCGCACCGTCGCCGTGTAGCGGCGGTACTCCTCGCCAAAGCTGGCGGCCAGGTAGTGCTCTTCCGGCGTGATCAGCCAGACCTGGCACAGCACCACGCTCAGCGCCAGCATCACGAGCGCCCAGGCGAGGTTGCCCGCCAGGGCAATCCCGGCCAGCACCCAGACCGCCCCGAGGTAGAGCGGATTGCGCGACCGCCCATAGACCCCGGTGGTGACGAGCCGCCGCGTCGGGTATCCGGGGTCGGTCGGCTGGTCGTACGCCGCCAGCTCCCGCCGCCCCAGGACGATGACGACCACGCCGGCGACGCTGAGCAGCACGCCGACAACGACCAGCACCAGGCCGAAGGGTTCGCGCGGCAGCCCCAGGGGCACCAGCCACTGGAGCGCCAGGGCGCAAAGAAAAGGCAGGCCGAAGACGACCTCAGCCGTCCGCCAGGCACTGGTATGCGCGCTGGGTTGTGGCCTCATGCTGCCTCCGCCTTGCCGTTGCCTTCTACCTCGTCTCCGCTCCCACGCTCCTCCTCAGCGACGATGAGGGCGCGGATCGCCTCGGGGAGCTGCGCCAGCTGCCAGGCGTGCTCGCGCTCGGCGGCCTCCTTGCCCGCGCTGCCGCCGGCGGCCAGCATGGCCTTGCGGGCGTAGTACACGGGCCCCTTCGCGTGGTCGGCCATATGGGCCGTGGCCACGGTGTGGCCCGCGGCCCGTGCGACCGCAATAGCGGCAGGGTCGCTCGCCGCGCGGGCGGCGGCGTGGGCCGCGACCGCCGCCTTCTGCGCTGTGCCGACGCTCACCTCGCCCCGAGCCCAGGCCCGCGCCGTCGCGATGGCCTGCTGAGGCCGGTCGTCCTCCGGGTACCGGGCGCTCCACAGCGGCAAGATGTGCTCCGCGCAGACCGCCGCCCAGAGGGCGAGCAGCCGATGCCGATGCAGATCCAGGGGGCCGCCACGGTGGACGGCGATGAAGCGCTGGTCGCGCACGGGCGTGTCCTGTTCTTCCAGTGGTGTTACGGGCGATCATGCTTCATCACTACGCAGGGCTGGGCTGCATCAATAGCGTTGATGCTGGCGAGTATGTCTGCAGCCAGGCGCAGTTGTCCCGTGTGGCGCTCAGAGGAGGATGACCTCAGCGAGAATACGCTCGCGGAGGTGGGGTTTCAAGTTGGGGCGATGCACCAGATCGACCGGGAGCTGGAGCAGATCAGCCAGGGTCTGCTCCAGCTCCACATAGGTCAGCAGCCCCGGCAACTCCTCATACTCGACCAGCACATCCAGGTCGCTGTCCGCGGTCTGCTCGTTGCGCACATACGAGCCAAACAGGCCGAGGGATTTGATGTGGTAGCGCTGCTTGAGCTCGGGCAGGTGCTGCTGGAGCACGTCGATCAGCCGAGCAACCTCGCTTCGCTGCGCCACGGCGCCGAAAGGTGGAGCGTTCATATGCCTTCCTCAGTAGCTTCCACTCGAGCTACGCCCGCTCGACGGTGAGCGCGTGGGCAAGCGCCTTAGCCAAGATGCACCAGCTTGCCACTGCTCAGCAAGGCTTCGACGAAGGGGCCTGGCAGATCCAGATCGACCAGATCGATGGAATGGTCAAGGTCAGAGAGCAGACGGGCGAGCAGCGCAAAGAAGTGCTGGGGCGGACACCCGCGCACCGCCAGATCAAGATCCGATCCCGCGTGCATGGTTCCTGACGCCGCCGAACCGAACAGAAAGACCGAGCTACAGCCACCTTCCTTCAGGATCGCCACCGCCCGCTGCAGATCGTGCTGCACCGAGGCGGGATAGGTGGGGATCGCCTCGCTCATCGTCATCACCTCCTGGCTCCCCTGCCCGCGCCGTACTGCATCACTACGACCAGTGCGCCGGCACTACGCGCTACGAGACTCCTCTGAGCAGGACAGACGAGAATCATTGCAGCACGTCACGTCTGGGTGGCTCTGTTCGTCTCTCCGTGAGGCAACCCTCCCATGGTCGTCACCCTCGCTGCGACGCGCACCGGCCTATAGGCCGCTCGCCTGGTCGGCGCGCAGGTGACACTGCTTGTACTTGCGGCCGCTCCCGCACCAGCAGGGGTCGTTGCGGCCGGGCCGCTCGTGGGCCGGCGGCGGGGCGCCCTGGGGCGCGACGGACGCCGGCGGATTCGGCGGGATAAGGTCATCCCAGAGGTGCGGCTCGGCGAAGATCTGGGCCCCGAGCTCATCGACCCGCTGCCGCTCCTCGGGGCTCAGGGTCTGCCCCTCGAACATCTCCCGAGCGATGAGGTCGGCGCGCTCGTCGCGCAGCCGCTGGTGCTCCTCGAGCGAGAGGAGCGGGCGATCACCCCCGAAGCAGCGACCCCAGCACCGCACCGTCTACCCGGCGCCCGAGGAGCTCCCCCAGCGCATCGC
>JAAXUL010000848.1:0-769 GCA_013336035.1 Chloroflexales bacterium | reverse complement strand
GGTTCCCATGGCATAGTGGTTGTTCTCCACAACATAGAGGACCGGCGCGGCGCCAGCTGGCCACGTAGACGCTATAGAGCTGGGCAGCCTCGACCTCCGGGTCGTCGGGGTGCTCGAGGGTCTGCATCAGCCGGGCCAGCATGCGCGCCACCTCGGCGCGGCCACCGCTCTGGATGAGGCGCTCCATAATCCGATCTGCCGCCGCCGTCTCATCCTCGGCCCGCAGTGCCATCGCCATCATGATCCGCTCGGCGAGCTTGCGCCGGCTGGCGATGCGCTGGGGGAGCTCCTCGGGCGCCGGGTAGACGGTGCGGTGCTGGGGTCGCTGCTTCGTCATAGGTAAACTTACGGCACATCCGAAATCTCAACGATTGGGTCGCCAGCTTGCAGCAACACCAATGCCTGCGCGAAGAGCTGCTCGAAGATGACCCGCAGGCGGGCATTAGAGGTGTTGCCACATGTGACCCAAAGCACTTGCGGCGGTGTCCCGTGGCGGATCACAAGCTCGCTGAAGTCTCGGTCTTTCGTAATCACGACGACCAGTGCGCTGGCACTGCGTGCTGCGTCAAAGATCTGTCGGTCGCTCGCATCACGCAAGCCCAGATCCCGCACTGAGGAGGCTGGCACATTGAAATGAGCGCTGAGCCAGGGCGCGAAGTGGGGCGAGATTTGTGCGTCAACCCAGAAGTTCATGCGGCACGCAACACTGGGTGATCAACGCGCCGAGCTGCGTACTGAAAGCAGGCAATCAAATCGGCCGGCTCAAGAT
>JAAXUL010000187.1 GCA_013336035.1 Chloroflexales bacterium | reverse complement strand
CCAGCTCGCCCACCTGCATATGAGCCCGGGCCTGATCGGCGCGGTCTCGGCGGCCTCGCTGATCTCGGCCGGCTTCACCTTCTGGCGACTCTGGCTGCTCTTCCTGGCCCTCGGCCTCGACCAGGTGCCGCTCTATGTGGTGATCGGCGCCTCGGCGCTGATCGCCGTGCTCCAGGTCCTGCCGATCTCGATCGCGGGCGTCGGCGTGCGCGACGCGGTGCTGATCGCCATCCTGCAGCCCTACGGCTACAGCGCCGAGCAGGCGCTCACGCTCTCGGCCCTCTTCCTGCTGATCAACCTCGAGCACATCTTCGTCGGCTTCATCGTCTCGTTCTGGTACCCGCTGGGGCGCGGCGAGGCGCCGCCCGGCGCGCCGTGATACAATAGCGGAGAGGGCGCCGCGGCGCGCCAGGAGAGAACATGATCGAACGGATCGGCGCCTTTATCAGCTACTTTGAGAGCGTCAGACGGCGCACCATCACCTCCTGCAAGGCCATCCCCGACGAGCAGATCGACTGGGCGCCCCGCCCGGACGAGATGAGCTTTGGCGATCTTATTCGTCACCTGGCCGAGCTCGGCGCCGCGCGGCCCCAAATCTACGGACTCACCCTCGAGGAGCTGATGGTCCGCACCGGAGGGGTGTGAGCAAGAGGCGATTATGTCAAGCACAGAAACGCCACTGGCGCCGCCCTACGAGCGCTACGCGCCCTCATACGATGCCAGCGGCCAGGTGCGCTTCGCCCTGCTCGTGCATATCTACCTGCGCGAGCTGCTGGCACGCCACCCCGCCCCTGGCCGGCGCGCCCTCGACCTGGCCTGCGGCACCGGCACCCTCGCGCTGCTCCTGGCCGACGACGGGTGGAAGGTGACCGGCGTAGACTGGTCGCCGGCGATGCTGGCCCAGGCGGTCGCCAAGCTGCATGGCTCCGGCGCGGCGAGCGAGGTGACCCTCGTGCGGGCTGACATGCGCCGCCTGCATGGCGCGGTGCCGGCGGCGGCCTTCGACCTGGCAACGTGCACCTACGACAGCCTGAACTACATGCCCGACGAGGCCGATCTGGCGGCCTGCTTCGACGGCGCCGCCGCGGCCCTCGCGCCCGGCGGGCTCTACGTGGCCGACATGAACACGCACCACTTCCTCGAGTACGAGTGGGGCGAGTGCGCCGTGCGCGAGCAGGACGGCTACGTGCAGATCGAGCGTAGCGCCTTCGACCCCGCGATGGCGACCAACACAATGCTGCTCACCGGCTTCGTGGGCGACGACGACGCCGGCTACGAGCGCTTCGACGAGCTTCACGTCGAGCGGGCCTACTCGCCCGAGCTAGTCGCCTCCCTGCTCGAAAGTGCCGGCCTGCGCGTCGAGGCCAACTACGACAGCTTCACCCTCAGCCCGCCAGGCCCGCGCACCCAGCGCATCTTCTGGGTGGCGCGCAAGGGCGCGTAGGCGCCCACAAGGGGAGACCGATGTCGCGCATCATCGTCATCACCACAGACGGAACCATCGCAACCCGACGTGGGCCGACCCTCGCCGGCGCCGTGCCCGCGCTCAAGGGCGAGGATGTACTGGCCATGCTGCCCCGCGCCGGCGCCGACCTGGCCTTTGAAGAGTTTACCAATGTGCCCAGCAGCCACCTCACCCCGATCAACGCCCTCGACCTATCGCGACGCGTGGCCGATGCGCTTGAGCGGCCCGAGGTAGACGGGGTGGTGGTCACCCACGGCACCGACACCCTCGAGGAGACGGCCTACCTGCTCGATCTGACCCTGCGCTCGCCCAAGCCGGTGGTGGTCACCGGGGCGATGCGGGCCGCCACGAGCCTCGGCTACGACGGCCTGTCCAACCTGGCGGCGGCCGTGCGCGTGGCCAGTGACCCGATCGCCCAGGAGCTTGGGGTGGTGGTAGTCTTCGACGAGGAGATCCACGCCGCCGGCGAGGCCCAGCAGGTCCACACCCAGGCCCGCGCGGCCTTCGCCTCGCCGGGCGCCGGCCCGCTCGGCCGCATCGAGGGCGAGCGCGTCCGGATCGCCCGCCGGCCCCTCGGGCGCCAGCACATCGCCTGCCAGCGCCTCGAGGAGCTGGTGGATCTGATCCGGCTCGCCCAGGGCGCCGACGTGCGCCTGCTGCGCCACAGCATCGAGGACGGCGTGGCCGGGATTGTGATCGAGGCCTTCGGCGGCGGCCGGGTGCCGCCCTGGTGGCTGCCCCACCTGACCGAGGCCCTCCAGCGGCGCACCGCGGTGGTGATCGCCTCGCGCTGCGGCGCCGGCGGCCTCGGCGACGAGTACGGCTATGTCGGCGCCTACCACGACCTGCGACGCCTCGGCGTGATCTTCGCCCATAACCTGAGCGGCCCCAAGGCCCGCATCAAGCTGATGGCCGCCCTCGGCGCCGCCCGCGGCATGGGTGATCTGCGAGGCTACTTCGCCTGAGGGCGCAGCATGCTGCGCCAGAGACTATGAGCATACTCCCCCCAACCGAAGAGAAGGCCGCCTACGTCGAGCGCATGTTCTCCCGCATCGCCTCCGGCTACGACCGGGTCAACCGGGTGATGACCTTCGGCCTCGACCAGGGCTGGCGGCGCCAGGTCGTCCAGCAGGTCGCGCCCCCCGTCGGCGGGCGCTCCCTCGACGTCGGCACCGGCACCGGCGACTTCCTGCCCCAGCTGGCCGCCTGGAGCGGCGACGGGCTCACCGTCGGCATAGACTTCACGCTGCCGATGATGGCCGCGGGCCAGCACAAGCTTGACAGCCTGGGGGCCCACCGGGCCGCCTTTGTCGGCGGCGACGCCCTGCGGCTGCCATTCCCCGACGGCTCGTTCGACGCGATCACCACCGGCTTCGTGATGCGCAACGTGACCGACATCGCCCAGGCCTTCCGCGAGATGTACCGTGTCGCCCGCCCCGGCGGGGTGGTTGCCTGCCTCGAGGTGTCCCGCCCGCGCAACTCGCTCGTCCGTATGGGCCACAGGCTCTACTTCGAGGGGGTCGTGCCCTGGATCGGCCAGCTCCTCGGCGGCGACCGCCGGGCCTACACCTACCTGCCCCAGTCGGCCCGCGCCTTCCCGTCGCCCGAGCGCCTGGCCGAGATTATGAGCCAGGCCGGCTGGCGCCACGTTACCCACCGGCTCTACGGGCTAGGCGCCGTCGCCATCCACGTGGGCGCGAAGGTGTGACCGCTATGCGCAATGACTATGAGGGCGACGAGCTGCCGCCGCGTGAGAATCTGATGCAGCGACGCCTGCGCAAGGCCCGCGGCGAGGATGTGGCCGACGAGCCCGAGCTCTACCAGCCCTATGATGAGGAGGAGCAGCGCCCACGAAGCCTGGGCGGGGGCTACGAGCGCTTCCCGCCCCCGCGGGGCCGCTACAGCGAGGGCGGCGGCTGCGGGCAGGCCACCCTGTATCTGCTCCTCGGCCTCATCGGCGCCGCGCTCATCGGTGTCCTGCTGCTGAACCAGACCCTCGGCGGGCTGGGGCGCCTCTTCGCGGGCGTGCCCCGCGTGCCCGACCTGGCCACGATCATCATCACGCCCACGCCCCAGGTGATCACCAGCGCCGCCGTCATACAGCGCGTCCAGCAGCTCAGCCGCCTCGAGACCGCCGAGTACACGGTCCAGACCGTCATCGAGGTTAATCAGAGCCAGGGGAACCCGATCTTCGACTACTTCGCCGGCGATGCGCTGCTGCTGATCGCCCAGGGCACCGTCGTGGCCGGGCTCGACCTGAGCGCCCTCCCGCCCGAGAGCGTGACCGTCTCGGCTGACGGCCAGACCGTGACCCTGCGGCTGCCGCCGGCCCAGATCTTCAGCGTCACCCTCGACAGCGAGGGGACGCGCGTGTACAGCCGCAACCGGGGCTGGTTCGCCCCCGACAACAAAGATCTCGAGACCCTCGCCCGCCAGCAGGCCGAGCATCAGATCCTGGCCTCAGCCTGCACCGACGGCATCCTGAACAAGGCGACGGGCCAGGCCGAGGAGGCCCTACGCCAGTTCCTCGGCCTGGTCGACGGGGCGCAGATTATCGTCACCAGCGCCAGCCCGCAGCCGTGTGAACAGCCCGCCACCGCGCCCACACCCTGATGACAGTACTGTCACTGGTAGTAATTTCTCGGTGTGCTATTATCGGAGTAAGTTTCCCCTCAGCACCATTATAGGCTCAATCGCCCCCGATCCGTCGCGGAGACTGTACATGGCCCTCGCCTTCACTATTCTGATCGGCGGGCTCGGCACCAGAACCGATGAGTACCTTGTGCCCATCCTCCAGGGCGAGAATTACAACGTCCGCACCGCGACAGGACTCCAGGAGATCCTCGACACCCTGAGCCGCTCGCTCGACCTTGTGATCCTCGACCTGCCCGCCGATAGCGCGCTGGCCCATCTGGCCGCGGTGCGCGTCGCATGTCCGTGCTCTCTGCTGGTGATCGGCCCGGCCCGCGACGACAAGCTGCTGGTCGAGGCCCTCGAGCAGGGCGCCGACGACTATGTGCAGCGGCCTTTCCGCACCGACGAGCTGCTGGCCCGCATCCGCGCCCAGCTCAGGCGGCGCGAGCGCAGCCAGGGCTTCGTCCTCATATTCGGCTCGCTCTCTATCGACCCCCAGGGCCGCCAGGCCGCCCGCGACGGGACGCCCCTCGCCCTCAGCCCCGAAGAGTTCGCCCTCCTCGCCACGCTCGCCGCCCGGCCCGGCTACGCATGCCCCCCCACCCTACTGCTCGAGCAGGTCTGGGGGCACGGCTGCCGCGAAGACACCCACCTGCTCACCAGCGCGATCTCGCGCCTGCGCGCCATGCTCGAGCCCGACCCACATGCCCCGAGCGTCCTCGGCGGCAGCCTCACCCAGGGCTTCTGGCTAGGCGGCATCTCGCACGAGCGCGAGCTGAACGGCGAGTAGGCACGGTATTGAGCCATTGCTGGCTCAGCCACGCCGCTCGACAGCGGTCGCCACATTCATCAGGTAGCTCACGCGCACGGCATCGCCCGGGCGCGGGTCGGCGTAGACGCTCTCGGCGCCCAGGCGCGCCCGCCGCTGCTGGCCCTCGCCCAGATGCGTGTAGGCCAGGTCGTAGAGTATAGTCCCGTGGATGCTCACGGGCTGCACACCGTCGAGCACCGCGTCGCGCGTCCCTGAGACAATCATAGGGGCCTCCACAGCTAGGCGACCGGCGGGCCCGCCGCCACCAGCACATAGGCGTCGGCGGCCAGGTAGCGGCGCGCGACCGCGACGATCTGCTCGCTGGTGATCGCGCCGATAATGGCCGGGTAGCGGTCGATGAAGTCAAGGCCAAGGTCGAAGCGCTCGATCGCCAGCAGCGTGCCCGCGATGCCGTCGTTGGTCTCGAGGCCGAGCACCAGGCTGCCCGTGCGATAGTCGCGCGCGTCGGACAGCTCCTGCGCGGTGGGCCCTTCGGCGGCGAAGCGTCGCACCTCGTGCAAGATCGCCTCGCTGGCCCGCTCGACATTCTCGGGGCTGACCCCCGCCACCGCCGACCATGGCCCCGCCCCCACGTCGGCCTCGAGGCCGCTGTAGCAGTAGTAGGCCATGCCCTGGCTCTCGCGCACATTCTCGCCCAGGCGGCCGCCCATGCCCAGGCGCCCGAGAATGAGGTTGGCCATCATCGCGGCGTAGTAGTCGGGGTCGCTGCGCGCCAGGCCGTGGACCGCCCAGATCAGGTCAGACTGCACCTTGCCACTCATGTGGATGTCGGCGCGGAGCACCTGGCTCAGGGGCGGCACCGGCGGCAGCTCGAGGCGCGGCGGCGGGCCAGGGGGGGCCCACGGGCCGAAGCGCAGCTCCAGCGCTTCGATCACGGCGGCTGGCTCGACATCGCCGACGACGGCTATGATCGCGCCCTCGGGGTGGTAGCCCATATGAAAGCGCGCCAGGTCGTCGCGGCCGAGGCCCTGCACCGTCTCGAGGGTGCCGCTGGCGAGACGGCTGTAGGGGTGCGCCGCCGGGTAGAGCAGCTCGCGGGCGGCCCTGACAGCGCGCGTGCCGGTCTCCTGCTCGCTCTCGCGCAGGCTCATCAGAAACTGGCCGCGCAGCTTATCGACCTCGTGGGCGGGGAAGGTGGGGCAGGTGAGCATATCGGCCAGGATGGACAGCATCAGGGGCAGGTCCTCGACCAGGGCCTTGCCGCCGAAGCTCGAGCTGTGCAGGCCGCCGCCGGCGTTGACGCTACAGCCGCGCTCCTCGGTCTCGGCGACAATCTGCTGGAAGCTGCGCTCGCCCGCCCCGCGGATCAGGGCCGCGCCGGTCAGCACGGCCAGGCCGCTCTGCGCGGCGGCCTCGTTGACCGCGCCCACCCGCGCCTCGCCCAGCACGCTCACCGTCGGCGTGCTCGGGTTGCGCTGGATCAGGGCCACCATCCCGTTCGGCAGCACGTGGCGCGTCGCACCCGCAACACCTCGCTCTGCGCTGTGTGTCATAGCGCCTCCCCCTGCTCCTCGGTCGGCATAAAGTGGCCGACGACCCGACGACGCTCGGTCAGGTAGGTCTGGGCGACCCGCCGGACATCCTCGGCGCTCACGGACGCGAGGCTCTCGAGCAGCGTGTCGGCCCGCCGGTAGCTGTCGAGCACCTCCCACATACCGATCTGCATGGCCTGGTTCGTCACACCCTCGAGGCTATAGGCGATCTGGGCCCGCACCTGCTTAAGGATGCGCGCCAGCTCGGCCTCGTCGATGCCGTCCTGCTGGACCCTGGCCAGCTCGCCGACCAGGGCCGCCTCGACCTGGGCGGCCGAGCGGTCCTCGCGCACCGTCGCGCTCAGCTCGAACAGGTAGGGGTCCCGCGAGGGGATATAGCTGCTCCAGGCCGCGGCGGCCAGCTCGGTCTCGACCAGCGCCTTGTAGATACGGGCGCTGCGGTTGGTCTGGGTGCCGCCGCCCATAAAGTGGGGCGACTTGGCGCCGCTGAGCACAGCGTCGAGGACGGCCATCGGCGCGAAGTCGGCGCTGCGGCAGTCGGGGGCCAGGTAGGCTATCTGCACATACTCGGCCGGGCCGGGGCGCCGGATCACCACGCGCCGCTCGCCCTGGGGCTCCGGCTCGACGGCCCGCACCGTAGGCAGGGCCGGGCCGCGCGGCAGGTCGCCGAAGTAGCCCTCCACCTTGCCCATGATCGCATCGGTGTCGAAGTCGCCCACCAGCACCAGCACCGCATTGTTCGGCATATAGAAGGTCTGGTAGTGCCCAAAGAGCTCGTCGCGGCTCATGGCCAGCAGGTCGCTCTTATAGCCGATCACCGGGTGGTGGTAGGGGTGGGCGGTAAAGGCCATCGCCTTGACGGCCTCGTCGAGCCAGGTCTCGGGGTAGTTGGCGTAGCCCTCTAGCTCCGAGATGATCACCGTGCGCTCGCTCTCGGTCTCGGCGGGGTCGAAGAGCGCGTTGACCATACGGTCAGACTCGAGGCGCAGGCCCAGCTCGATCCGATCGGCGGGCAGCGTCTCGTAGTAGGCCGTGTAGTCGACCCAGGTGAAGCCGTTGAAGGTGCCGCCATTGCGGGCGATCAGGCGGTCGATCTCGCCCTTGGGAACGCTCGGCGTGCCCTTGAAGAGCATATGCTCGACCCAGTGCGAGATGCCGGTCTGGCCGGCGGGCTCGTTGCGGCTGCCGACCCGGTACCAGACCCAGCTGGTGGCCACCGGGGCGCTGTGGACCTCGCGGGTGAGCACCAGCATCCCGTTCGGCAGCGTGTGGGCTTCTACAGGAGCGGTCATTAGGCCTCCTGGCACGCGATGTGTAACCTGGGCGGTGGCGCCGGGTGGCGCCTCTCAGGATAACAGGAGCATCAGATGAGTATCTATGATAATACCAGAGACCCGTCCTACAGGCCGTCATACAGTGCCGGCGAGACGATGGCGGCGAGCCCGCGGCCCGGCCTGATCTGGATCCCGGTGGCGGCGATCCTGCTGCTGCTCGGGCTGATCATCGCCACGGGCTTTATCTTTGGCGACCGCAACAGCCGTATGCGCGCCTATGACGACGGCACGGCCCTTGAGATGCGGCAGGGCGAGGTCACGATGCCGGCAATCCCAAACCCCAACGCGCCCGAGGACGGCCTCGTGGGGCCGGGCCAGCGCAGCCGCGTCATGCCCGAGGAAGGGCCAGCGCTGGCGAATGACGGGCTTTAGGCGACTCGCAGCTGCGCGCAAACTCGCGCACGAAGCGCACCACGCGGCGGGGGCGCTCGCGCTGGGGCAGGTGGCCGCAGCCCGGCAGCAGCAGCACCTCGGCGCCGGGCAGGTTGTCGCGGAAGAAGGCGAACGAGCCGGCGGGTAGGAAGGTGTCGCACGCGCCCCAGATCAGGGCCGTGGGCACCTTGATCCGCTGGAGATCCTCGGGGGTGAAGAACTCCTCGACGTCGGCCGACTCGATAAAGTGGCGCACCGCATCGCGCAGGAACATCTCCTGGAAGCCGCGCTGGCCCAGGTAGAGCGCCGGGTTGACCCGCCCGAACATCTGGCGGTAGATCATGCGCACCGAGCGCAGGTCGCGCACGGCCACCGTATCGACGAACTGCTCCCACGAGGGGCGCCCCGCGAGCATCGCGCCGCCGGGGTCGAGCAGCACGATCCCACGCACCAGCTCGGGCGACAGCTCGGCCAGGCGCGCGGCGATCCAGCCGCCCATCGAGTTGCCCACCAGCAGCGCGGGGCGGCCGACGACCTGGCGGATCAGGGCCCGCAGCACGGCCACCTGCTCGACGATGGTGGCGAAGCGCCGGCCCTGCGGGTAGCCGCTCTGGCCGAAGCCCGGCAGGTCGATCGCGTAGACCGGGCCGACGTGGGTCATACCGCGCATAGTGAAGGCCCAGGTCAGGGCGCTATCGGCGATCCCGTGGATGAGCACCACGGGCATAGCAGGGTCGCTGTCGCTGGCCCCCTGGAGCTGAAAAAAGTGGGTATTAATACGCTCGAGGCACATCTGGCGGCTGACAGCCCCGGCGCGCAGCATCGCGCGCCTGGTGATCCCAAGGACCAGCGGGAGGACCACGCGCGAGAGCGGGTCGCCGAGGTTGATCCGTTGCCGAAAACTCTGCTCCATCGAGTAGGCCTCACTAAAACGTCGCCGCGCGGCTTACGCCCTCAGAGGGGGTGCAGATCAAGATCTTGGCCTGGTTACCGGTCCGGTCCTGGTACTGCGCGCCGAGCGCATCGGCGAAGGCCTCGACGGCGCCGGTGCTGACCAGGCTCACGGTGCTGCCGCCGAAGCCTCCCCCGGTGATGCGCGAGCCGTAACAGCCCGGCAGGCCGCGGGCGAGCTCGACCAGCGTATCGATCTCGGGCACGCTCACCTCGTAGTCATCGCGCAGGCTCGCGTGCGACTCGTACATCAGGGCGCCGAACAGCCTCAGGTCGCCCCGCTCGAGGGCCTCGGCGGCCCGCAGGGTGCGGCCGATCTCGCTCACGACGTGGCGGGCCCGGGGCAGCACAGCGGGCGGCAACAGGTCGCCATTGACGGCCAGCTGCTCAGTGGTCACATCGCGCAGGGCGGCGATCCTCGGCAGGCGGGCCTTGAGCAAAGTCACGGCCTCGTGGCAGGCGGCGCGGCGCTCGTTATACGCTGAGCCGACGAGGGTGTGGCGCACGCCGCTGTCGCAGACCACCACCCGCACATCGGGTGGGATGGGGATGGGCGTATAGCTCAGGTCGCGACAGTCGAGCAGCAGGGCGTGGCCGGCCCGCCCAAGGGCCGCCATAAACTGGTCCATAATCCCGCACTGCATACCCACGAAGCTATTCTCGGCGCCCTGGGCCAGCAGGGCCAGCTCCTCGCCGAGCAGGTCGACATTGTTGAGCAGCTGCAGGGCGTAGCCGACCGAGACCTCGAGCGAGGCCGAGGAGGAGAGGCCGCCGCCGAGGGGCACATCGCTCTCGATCAGCAGGTCGGCGCCAAGGATCGGCAGGTCGCGGGCCAGCAGGCCCTTGACCACCCCGCGCACATAGTTGCTCCAGGGCTGCTCGGCGCTGCGCTCGATCCGCGCGAGGTCGAAGCTGTCCTCGGCGGCAAAGTTGGCGCTATAGACGCGCACCGTGTGGTCAGGGCGAGCGCGGGCCGCCACAAAGGTGGCCCGATCGATCGCGATCGGCAGGACGAAGCCCTCGTTATAGTCGGTGTGCTCGCCAATAAGGTTGACCCGACCCGGGGCGCGGACGATCAGACGGGGGGTGATACCGAAGCGAGCCGTAAAGGCGTCGCGGAGGGCGCTAACCTCGGGCATAGCTGGCTCCATCGCAGCAGCGTGCGGACATAAGCGGTAGTCTATCATATTACGCCAGCACCCGCCCCTCACCTGCGCGGCGAGTGATCTTGCGCTCGTCGAGGTGCTCGAGGAAGGCCAGGGCGTAGCGGCGGCTGCTGCCGAAGCGGTCGCGCATCCCGCCCACGGTCACGCTGCCGTCAGCGACGATCGTCGCCCGCACCCAGGCCAGGAGCTCGTCGTAGGTCGCGGGCAGAAAGTAGATCTCGGGCGCGACCCGCACCAGCAGGCGGCGGTCGAGGGCCCAGGCCAGCAGCTCGCCGTCGAGGTCGGGTGTGGGCGGGCCGTAGGGGGCGCGGGCCATCGCACCCAGGGCGGCCTCGATGGCCCGCCGCTCAGCCGGGGCGAGCTGCGGGTCGTGGCCCGCCAGCCAGACGCTGGTCTCGTCGCGGCCGACCAGCCCCTGGCGCGTCGCCTCGTCGATGCATGGGCCCAGCGCCCGCGCCGCCAGGCGCAGCTTCTGGCGCAGCTCCTCGCGCGGCATGCCTCGCCTGAGCGGGAACTTCGTGTGGTAGGCCCGCAGCGGGGGGGCCAGGCGCTCGGCAAGCTTCTGCCAGCCGGCGGCTGAGA
>JAAXUL010001617.1 GCA_013336035.1 Chloroflexales bacterium | reverse complement strand
TGACAGTGATCAGCGTGTAGCGGCCTTCGAGTGCCGCGGCGCCGCCGAAGTATTCGTCCCAGATGCGGGGGATGTAGGTTGGCCTGCGGACATCGAGCACGTAGGCGGGGTCGCGCTTCTCGTGGCCGGCGACGCCCCCGCCCATCCCCTCCATCGTCAGGCGGCCGATATGCTTCTCGGTAAGGCCGTAGAGGTCAACTGTCTCGTGCTGCCCATAGTAGGCCACAGCGCCGGCGCCCGCCGCGGCCAGACTGGCCTCGGGCGGCGTATGGTCGGCCACCCACCAGCCGATCTCGCGCCAGATCCACACGCTCTCGTCGAGCCCCTGCATAGTCGTATCGATCGGCGCGGTGCGGGCCAGGGCGGCGAGCGCGCCCGCCGCCAGGGCCAGGGCCAGGGCGACCCTCGCCGCAAGCGCCTGGGCGGGCCGCGCTCGCCCCCCTGCGCGCCTGCCGGCCCAAGCGTAGAGCATAGCGATCCCGTCCGACAGCAAGATCGCGACCATGGGGAGCATGGGGACAAAGAAGCGCTCGCCGCGAAAGTGGTCGCCGCCCACGGCGACGATGTAGGCGGTGTAGGCCAGCACCACCGGCAGCAGATAGCCGCGCCACGAGACGAGGGCCACGCGCCAGCCCACGGCCCAGGGCGCCAGAGCCACCAGCAGCAGCGGCCCGCCCAGGGTCAGAGCAAAGCCGCCGGCGTACTCGAGGCCGCGCAGCACCTGGCTGAGGCCGCCGCCCGTCTTGGCGTAGAAAGTGTTGGGCAGCAGGTCGCCGTAGTACCACAGCCGCCAGAGGAAGTAGGGCAGAAAAATGGCCAGGAAGGCGCCAGAGAGGGCGGCCAAGGCCCGCCAGGGGATGGCCCACAGCCACCGCCTACCTCCGCGCCCGTACGCGGCCACCAGGGGCGCCACAAGCAGGTGCCCCGCCGTCAGCGCGAAGACCAGCCCGCCCTCGGGCCGGGTGAGGGCCGCCAGGGCAAGCAGCAGGCCCGCGGCGACAAGCGGCCGGAGGGCGATCTCCTCATCGCCCCCAGAGGAGGCAAGCGCGCTCAGGTAGCGCTCGCTGGCGGCGAGCAGCAGCAAGGTGAACAGGCCAGTCTCGAGGCCCGAGCCGCGGCCGGTGTAGAGCAGCAGGCTCTGGCTGGTGCCGACGATCAGGGCCGCCAGCAGGCCCCATGGCGACCCAGCAAGGCGCGACCCGAGCCCGTAGGTCAGCAGCACGACAGCGACGCCCAGGGCCACGCCGGCGAGGTGGCTCCAGACAGCCACATCGCCACCAAGGCGAACCACCAGGGCCGCGAGCATCGTCCAGAGGAAGTTGGTGTAGCCCTCGACCCGCTCACCCGGGTTGTAGACGAGGCCCTGGCCCTGGGCGAGGTTCTGGGCGTAGCGGAAGGAGATGAAGGCGTCGTCCGACAGCCACGCCGGCCAGAGGCGCCCGCTGAGGGCGACAAGGATGGTCAGGGCGGCCAGCCCCAGGCGAGCGGGGGCATGCCGGGCCGCCAGGCCGGCGCCCACGACGCCGGCAAGGATCAGGGCGCCCATCAGAGGCGAG
>JAAXUL010000847.1 GCA_013336035.1 Chloroflexales bacterium | reverse complement strand
TCCTTCGTGCAGGATCATGATACTGCGAACCTATGTTCGTTTTTTTTGCGCGACCCAAATCTGTGATCTACTGAGCCTATAGCGACCTCCTTAGAGCGACAGCGCGATCAGCGCGAGCATCAGCGTCAGCTCAATGCAGCGCAGGGTGTCGCGCTGCAGGAGCGCCAGAAACTCATCGCGGCCGAGCAGCCACCATATCCGCTGCGCCCTGGCGCGCAGATGCCGTCTGCGCTCGAGCATCACCGGCACGGTCGCAAGGCGGAAGAGACGCCGCGTGTGCATGGTGCCCAGGGCGCCCCAGATGCTGATAAGCAGAAGCTGTAGAACTATCTCCATCACGGCACCTCCCTATATGTGTAGTCTCATTACATCGAAAAGGGGCCTGCTTAGCATCGCGCACCAAGAGCGTTTCAGCCTGATCCCTTTAGTGGCTCGCCGCTGATCCGCCACGAGAGGTGGCTGCCTGTCCGAGAAGACGAGGGTAAGATCCCCTCGATCCGGCAAAGCCCCCTATGTGGTGACACAGGAGGCGGACTACAATACCAATCGCCCGTTCCTTGTCCAGGCGGCTATTTCTCCTGGACGACCAGGGACGCGGCCTCGCCGGGTGCCACGGCGAGCGGCTCTGCTGGGCCCAGGCGCCGCACGAGTTCCACGGGGTCAGCGGGGAGGCCACCGTCCTCGCATGCGCTACCGCCGCCGCCAGAGTCTCGGGGTGGAGGCCGCGCTGGCGAGAGACGACCATGAACAGGGGATCAGAGCATCCAGCAGCGATGGCTGCCGGACCTCTTCCGCCTGAGCAGTCTCACCTTCCATGGGGCCTCCCTGCGCTTCTTTAAAGCGGGCGAGGCGCGTCACGCCATTGTGCCGCGCCCTACTGAGCGAAAGGGTCGCTACGCCCCGATGAGGACGCCCACCGTCAGCACGGCCATGATCAGCACGGCCAGCATACCGACCAGCGGGAGGATGAAGCGCCACCAGGTGGCGATCGGCACGCGTCCGATCGCCAGGCCGCCCGTGACGACGGCGAAGGTTGGCGTGAATAGGTTGAGCAGGCCGGAGGCCGACTGGTAGGCGGTAACGATCAGATGCTTCGGTACGCCCGCGAAGTCGCCCAGGGGAGCCATGATCGGCATCGTCACCGTCGCCAGACCAGAGGAGGAGGGGATGAGGAAGGAGAGGGGCAGGTAGACCAGGAAGACCCCGTTGATGAACGGCACGGGCGCCAGGTTCCCCAGGCTTTGCTCCATTGCGTGCAGTACGGTGTCGATGATCAGGCCGTTGTTCATAATGACCGAGATCCCGCGGGCCAGGCCGACGACCAGGGCCACGCCGAGCAGGTCGCGGGCGCCATCGATAAAGTTGTCGATCAGCTCGATCTCGCCCATGCGGGCGACGAGCCCGATGATGATCGCGAAGACGAGGAAGAGCGCGCCGAGCTCGGGGAACCACCAGCCGAGGGTGGGGATCGGCAGGCCCAGGTCGGACCAGGGGATGACGCTGTAGATCATGATCAGGAAGGCGAGCACGAACAGGCCGAGGATCCGCTTGCGCTTGCTGTCCAGTACGGGCTGCGCGGCGCCGCCCTCCTTGTGGAGGAAGTGCTGCTCGTTCTCCTCCTTCATGTTCGCGACGAGGGAGCGTGAGGGCTCTTCGCGGACGCGCCTGGCGTAGCGCAGCACCCACCAGACGCCGAGGGCTGTGCCGGCCACCAGGATGATGATCCGGTAGGCGATGCCCTCACCGAGGGGGATGCCGGCAAAGCCAGAGGCGATGCCGGTGGCGAACGGGTTGACCGTGGAGCCGATGACGCCGATCCCGGCGCCGAGCATGAGCACGGCGACGCCCGTCAGAGCATCGTAGCCGAGGGCGATGATCGCCGAGATGATCAGGACATAGAAGGCCAGGGACTCCTCTGCCATGCCATAGGAGGTGCCGCCTGCGGCGAAGACGCCCATCAGGGCGATAATCAGCCAGCGCGCCTTCGTACCCAGGCGCTCGACGAGGGCGGCGATCCCGGCGTCGATCGCGCCGGTCTTCATCGCGATCCCCAGGAAGCCGCCGATGATCAGGATGAACAGCGCGACATCGATCGCGCCGTACAGGCTCCCGGTGTTGTAGGGGTCGACCGAGCCGTCCTCAGCCTGGATGCCGTACATCCCATCGATCGGAGCGAGCACGGCGTCGCGCAGGCGCTGGGGGTTGGGGTCGACGCGCTGGTATGAGCCAGGGATGGGCGCGCCGTTAGCGTCCAGCTCATACCGGCCGGCCGGTATGAAGAACGTCAGCCCCGCCACCACGATAATGAGCAGAGCCAGGATCGTGTAGGCAGAGGGGAATGTGAAGTGGCGCTTTTTGGGTGCCGCAGAGGTAATGGCAGCCATCGCAGCCTCCTATGCACTGAGCTACTCGAACGGCCGTGACCAAGCCTCAGAGAGGCCTGACCTGCTCTAGTTGTACTGGAGCCGCGCCCAGGCCACGAGATGCTGATGATGCGTTCCTGCATCCTCCCGCGGGATCGTCACCCGCTCATCCCCCTGTGCGATGCGTCGGGCTTGCCCGTGTGCTACAACCCGAGCATCAGGCAAGATCGCCGTGAGCCTTACCGTTGCTCAGGCGTGAGCGTGTGGCGAATGCTCGACTGGTGGGAGGAGGTTGGCGATGGGGTTTCAGCTTAGCTGGCGTACCTGGTTGGCCCTGGTGGCTCTTGGACCGGCGGTGTTCCTGGCGGTTCAGGCTCTCCCGCTGCTGCGGAGTGTGGTGCTGCTCCTGCTCCTGACGGTGTTTCTGGCACTGCTGATCTCTCCTCTCGCCGACCAGCTCGAGCGGCGCGGCCTCTCGCGCGGCCTCACGACCGGGCTCACCCTCTTCGGCGGCCTGGCCGTGCTGGCCGGCCTGGTCCTGCTGCTGTTACCGATTCTTTTCCACAGCCTGGGCATGCTCGCCGCCAACCTCGAAACCCTTGCGGCACAGCTGCCGCGAGAGATCGAGATGGCTATGCGTTCGGCGGAGGTGGGTGCGCTGGCCAGCAATGTGACCAGCCAGGTGGCAGCGGCGCTCCAGGCGGCGGCGCAATATGTCGGCACCCTGGTCGGGCAGATCGGCTTCCTCGGCTTCGCCACCTTCGTGTCATTCTCCATCGTCTTCGCCCTGGTGGGCAATCGCGACACCGCCCCGGCGCTGATGCGGGTCTTTATGCCGGCGCGCTACCACGCGCGCGCTATCAGCCTGACCCGGGCAGTCAGCGCCGGCCTGTCGCGCTGGTTCGTGGCCCAGCTGGCCATCTGCGGCTACTACGCGGTTACCTACAGTGCCGTCAACCTGCTCTTCGGCGTGCCGTTCGGCGTGCAGATCGGCGTGGTCGCCGGGCTGCTCGAGTTCATCCCCTACCTGGGCGGGCTGGTGGGCATGGTGCTGTCGGTGACGGCCGCGGCGACGGTCAGCCCAACGACCGCCCTGCTGGTCTGGATCTGCCAGGCGGCGATCGGGGCCGGCTGCGTCTACTTCGTGGCGCCGTATGCTTTCGCGAAAGCGGTCGATGTGCCGCCGGCCTTGATCCTCTTCGGGCTATTCGTGGGCGGCTTGCTCGGCGGCTTCTTCGCGGCCCTGCTCACCGTGCCCCTGATTGCCTCTGGCCTGGTCGTGCTGCGCGAGCTCCGCCCTGATCTGCGGCCCGAGCAGCCCAAGATCTCGAAGGCTCGTCGCACACCAGTGACGGGCCGGGGGTCGGAAGCCCCGTGAGCGCCGGAGTAGCTCGCGAATGACGAGGACCGTGACCCTATTGAGGACCGTGACCCTATTGAGGACCGTGACCCTATGAAGGAGTGACAATCATGGCCAGGACCGCGAATCAGGCTGCGCAGACATCGGCTCTCCGCCCGCGGGACATCCTTATGCCCCTGGTGCTGGCACAGTTCCTCTGTAGCTTCGCCGGCTCGACGATGAA
>JAAXUL010000846.1 GCA_013336035.1 Chloroflexales bacterium | reverse complement strand
AGGGTCGTCCCAAGGGCGGCGGCCGCCCAGAGCTGCACCCCGGCGGTCACATCCAGGCCAAAAGCGGTCGTGGCGGCGTCGAGCAGGCGGCCGGCGGGAAGCTTCATCATACGGGCGTTCTAGTGGGTCACCGCGCTGATTTCGCCGGATCGTGGCGTTGGGGCGCCCGGTGCTTCTCATATTCAACGCGGCAGCCCCTACGCTCCTATGGCGTCTCGGGGAAGGGCAGCGGCACGGTGCTAGGGTCGAAGTTAGGTGCGATCTGCAGCTCGCCGCTGTTCTCGGCCTGGCGGCGCAGCTCCTCGTACCAGGGGAGGAAGCTCTGCTCGTAGAACTGCTGGGCATTGGCGCTGCCCCGCAGCTGCTCGAAGCTATCGAAGGGCCGGTCGTCCTGGCGCTCGAGCACCTCGATCACGTGGACGCCAAACTGACTGGTGGCCTTGGTGGGCGTGTTGAGGGGCGCCGAGAAGGCGACATCGTCGAACTCGGACCCATAGTTGCCCTTCGGGGCCCAGCCCAGGTCGCCGCCCTTCTCCGCCGAGGCCGTATCGCTCGAGCGCTCGCGGGCGATCGCGGCGAAGTCGCCGCCGGCCGCCAGGTCGGCCAGCACCGCATCGGCGGCGGCCTCGTCGGCGACCAGGATGTGGCGGGCGCGGACCATAGCGGTGCGGGTGTTGCGGGCGATCACCTCTAACCTGAGCTGGCCGCTGGCGCTGCGCACCCGGTCGTCGGTGGTGATCACAAACGGGCTGCCCTCGGCGGGCGTCGCCGCGCCCAGGATCTCGCTGTCTACGGCGACCGGGTCGACGCCGATCCCGTGCTGGCGGGCGTAGCGGGCGAGCAGGGCCTCCTGGACCATCTGGTCGAAGATCTGGCCGCGGACATTGGCATCGGCGGCCAGCTGCTCGATCTCTTCGCGGGTCTTGCCCTGGGCCAGAAGGTCGGCGACCCCGGCCCCGATATCCTGCTCGAGGCGCGCGGCGTAGTCCGCGGCGGTGACGCGCTCGCTGTCGAGGCTAAAGATCACCGGGCTGTCGGGGGCGCCCATCAGCGCCTGGCCGTTCTGGGTGCTCGCGCAGGCCGAGAGGAGCAGGGCCACGGCGAGCAGCGGGAAGAAGCGGTTCACAGAGAGCTCCTAATCAGTCTTCGTTGCCGTCTTCGCCCAGCGAGAGGATAGCCATGAAGGCCTCCTGGGGGATCTCGACATTGCCGACCATCTTCATGCGGCGCTTGCCCTCTTTCTGCTTCTCGAGGAGCTTGCGCTTTCGCGTGATATCGCCGCCGTAACACTTGGCCAGCACGTCTTTGCGCATAGCGCGCACAGTCTCGCGGGCGACCACCTTGCTGCCGATGGCGGCCTGGATGGGCACCTCGAACATCTGGCGCGGGATGAGCTTGCGCAGGCGCTCGACCAGGTCGCGGCCGCGCTGGTAGGCGAAGTCGCGGTGGGCGATCAGCGAGAGCGCGTCGACGGGCGCCTGGTTGACCAGCACATCGAGCTTGACCAGGTCGGCCTCCTGGTAGCCGGCGAGGGCGTAGTCGAGGGTGGCGTAGCCCTGGGTGCGGCTCTTCAGCAGGTCGTAGAAGTCGACCACGATCTCGGCCAGGGGCATCTTGTACTTGAGCATCACGCGGGTCGGGTCGAGGTACTCCATGGCGTCGAAGACGCCGCGGCGGGTGGTCACCAGGTCCATGATCGTGCCGATATAGCGGGTGGGGGCGATCACGCTGATCTGGACGATCGGCTCCTCGATCGAGCCGATCTTGCTCACGTCGGGCATCTCGGAGGGGTTAGCGACGGTGATGATCTCGCCGTCGGTGAGCAGCACCTGGTACTCGACGCTGGGCGCGGTGATCAGCAGGTCGAGGTTGTACTCGCGCTCGAGGCGCTCGCGCACGATCTCCATATGGAGCAGGCCGAGGAAGCCGCAGCGGAAGCCGAAGCCGAGCGCGGCCGAGCTCTCGGGCTGGAACGAGAGGGCGGCGTCGTTGAGCTTGAGCTTCTCGAGGGCCTCGCGCAGCTCGGGGTAGGCGTTGCTGTCGACCGGGTAGAGGCCGGCGAAGACCATCGGCTTGGCGGGCCGGTAGCCCGGCAGGGGCTCGGTGGCGGGGTTCTCGGCCAGGGTGACGGTGTCGCCGACCTGGCACTCCTCGACGGTCTTGAGGCCGGTGGCGATATAGCCGACCTCGCCGGCGGCGATCTGGCCCAGGGGCGTCATCGCCGGGCGCAGCACACCGAGCTCGAGCACGTCGGCCTGGGCGCCGGTGCCGACAAATTGGACCCGGGCCCCGGTGGTGATCATACCATCGACCATGCGCACATAGGCGATCACGCCCTTGTAGGCGTCGTAGTGCGAGTCGAAGATCAGGGCGCGGGCGGGCTGGTGGCGCTGGCCGTGGGGCGGCGGGATGCGCGCTACGATCGCCTCGAGGATGGCCTCGATGCCGATGCCGGTCTTGGCGGAGGCCATGATCGCCTCATCCTGGGGGATGCCGATCACGCGCTCGACCTCGGCGGCGACCTCGTCGGGGTGGGCCGAGGGCAGATCGATCTTATTGATCACCGGGATGATCGTCAGGTCGTGCTCCATGGCCAGGTAGACGTTGGCCAGGGTCTGGGCCTCGATGCCCTGCGCCGCGTCGACCACTAGCAGCGCGCCCTCGCAGGCGGCGAGAGTCCTCGCAACTTCGTACGAGAAATCGACATGGCCTGGGGTGTCAATCAGATTAAGAATGTACTCCTTGCCATCTTTCGCAGTATAGTTAAGCCGCACGCTGGCAAGTTTAATCGTAATCCCTTTTTCTCGCTCAAGATCCAGCGAGTCGAGCATCTGATCACGGCGCTCGCGCACGCTCACCGCATTAGTTGTCTCGATCAATCTATCGCTAAGGGTGGTCTTACCATGGTCGACATGGGCGATCACCCCAAAGTTCCTGAGCCGATCCTGGTCTGTCATAGTTGAGCTCGTCTCGCACACGCTGCTGAAGCGCCCCGGCGGGGTGCCCTTCGCAGTATACCAGCCGACTGGGAAACTCGCAATGCGCAAGCCCCTCCCCCCTGCCCTCTCTCCCGCCATATGGAAGAGAGTGCAGAGGGGCGGGGCCTCAGCCCTTGCGGGCGAGGTTAGGCCACCACGACGCGCTCCAATCAGGCTTAGGAATGAGCGCCGCGCAGGAGTGCTCTTGGAATGGTCGCAGGGGCGTGTGAGGAGCTGCCGGATCGTGCGGTGTAGGGGCGACACGACGCGGGCGCGCCGCAGCGACGTGGTGATCGGGGTGCCAGATGGTGAGGGATAAGGTATTATGCCGCTATGCAGCACCCTTACCAGCCCCCGCCCGCGCCGCCCCGCCAGGAAAGCCCGGGATGTGTGTCCTACGGCCTGTTCGTGCTGGCGCTGCTCTGGATCTGCGCGCTGGTCAGCCTGGGCGCCCCGCTCGAGTGGGCTATCCGCGACTTCATGGTCATTGGCGGGCTCGAGTGGCCGCCATGGGCTAGCCCGGCCGTGGCCCTCGCCCTGGCCCTGCTGATCGCCCTACCGGTGGGCCTGCTGGCCGCCTTTACACGGGCGCCCCGGCTGCGGGCGGCCTACCTGAGCTGGCTGGCCGCCTGCGGCTGGCTGCTGATCTACGGCCTGATCCGCGGCCTGCCCGGCGGCTGGTCCCAGGCGGCCTGGCTGCTCGCGGCCCTGGCCGGGCTGCCGTCTGCTCTGGCCCTGTGGCTGCGGCGGCGCGCGAGCCCGTGGGCGGGCCTCCGCTACTTCGACCAGTTCTTCAACTCACCGCGGTTCTGGACCCTCCTCCAGAACACCCTGGGAATCAGCATCTACTCGCTCCTGGCCGGCTTCCCCATCCCGATCATCTTCGCCCTCATGCTGAACGAGACCACGAGCCTGCGGTTCAAGCGCTCGGTGCAGCTCGTGACATACGCGCCCTACTTCATCTCCACCGTC
>JAAXUL010000845.1 GCA_013336035.1 Chloroflexales bacterium | reverse complement strand
AGGGTGCGCGTGTCCAGGCGCAGGGCGGCCCGGGTCGCCGCCTCGTCGAAGGCCAGGGCGTAGAGGGCCAGCCCGCCCGCGGCCACCAGCCCGCCCACGAAGCCGCCGCCTGGCTCGTTGTGCCCCCGCAGCAGCAGGAAGACCGAGAACAGCAGCAGCAGCGTGATCAGAAACCGCGTCGTCGTGCGCAGGATGATCGAGCTCACGAGGGGTCCTCTCGCCCTAGCCTGAGCCGCAGCAGCGCGTACACCCCGATGGCGGCCACCGCGAGCACGGTGATCTCGCCCAGGGTGTCGAGGCCGCGGAAGTCCACCAGGATCACGTTGACGACGTTGCTCCCGTGGGCCGCCGGCTTGCTCTCGGCAAGGAAGAAGGGCGCGAGGGCCGACTCGGGCGGGGTGGCCGTCACGGCGAGGATCAACGCGGTCATCAGGGCGCCGAAGAGCACGGCCGCCAGGCCCGTGATCGCCCGCGCGACGGGGTGGCGGCGCGTCTGAAAGCGGGGCAGGTGGTAGAAGACCAGCACGAACAGCAGCACCTGCAGGGTCTCGACCAGCATCTGGGTCATCGCCAGGTCGGGCGCGCCGTAGATGATGTAGATCAGGGCGACGCCGTAGCCGACCACGCCCAGGGCGGCCACGGTGCTCAGGCGGCCGGGCGAGCGCACGGCGACGCCCGCGGCGCCCAGCAGCAGCAGCGCGATGCCCACCTCGTAGAAGCGCAGCTCACCGGCGATGGCGGGCCAGGCCAGCGTGTTGCCCGCCAGCAGCGCCCAGCCGGTCAGCGCCGCGGTGGCCAGCACGATGGTGAGCAGGTAGAGGCGCAGGTAGCCGTTCTGGAGCAGGCGGGTCTGCCAGCGGGCGAAGGCGTTCAGCCCCGCGAGAGCTGCCTCGTACCAGCCGCTTGGCCCCCAGACCCCGGCCCGCTCGACCAGCGGGGCGAGCCCGCGCAGCCGCTCCCAGCCCAGGTACAACCCTACGCCGGCGGCCAGCGAGAGCGCGCTGAGCCCCAGGGCCGGGTTGAGCCCGTGCCAGAGGGACAGCTCCACCGTGGCCGGCTCGCCCACCACGGCGCCCACGGCGGGCGCCACCAGCAGCCCCTGCACGCTCCCCGGCAGCAGCCCGAGGGCCAGCCCGCCCAGGGCGAGCAGGGCCGGGCCGAGCCACATGCCGGGCGGCGCCTCGTGGGGCTGCTGCGGCGTCGGGCGGGCCGTGCCGAAGAAGGGCCTGAGCCCGACGATCAGGGCTACGGTGGTGAACAGCGCACCCGCCAGGGCGACTGCGGCCGCGATGGCGAGCCCGAAGCGGGGTAGCTCGAGCGCCGCCTCGAAGATCAGCTCCTTGCCGATAAAGCTCAGCAGCGGCCCCGCCCCCGCCAGCGCGAGCGCGGCCAGCCCCGCCGTCGCCGCGGTGATGGGCATGGCCCGCCACAGCCCGCCGAGCCGGGTGGCATCGCGGGTGCCGGCCTCGTGGTCGATCGCCCCGGCGACCATGAACAGGGCGCCCTTGTAGAGGGCGTGGGCCAGCAGGAACACGACCATGGCCGTGATCGCGGCCTCGCCGCCTACCCCGATCAGCAGGGTCATCGTGCCCAGGGCGCTCACCGTCGAGTAGGCCAGGAGCCGCTTCATGTCGCTCTGGAATAGAGCCAGCCCGCCGCCCACGAGCATGGTCGCCGCGCCCACGCCCCCGACCACGCCGGCCCACGCGGGCGTCCCGCCCAGCAGCGGGCTGAGCCGCGCCAGCAGGTAGACGCCGGCCTTGACCATGGTGGCCGAGTGGAGGTAGGCGCTTACGGGTGTCGGGGCCGCCATCGCCGCCGGCAGCCAGAAGTGAAAGGGCAGCTGGGCCGACTTGGCGAAGGCCCCGAGCAGCACGCAGGCCAGGGCCGGCAGGTAGAGCGGGTGGGCCTGGAGCCCGCCCCCCGCCAGCAGCACCGAGAGCTCGAAGCTGCCCCCGGCGCCGCCCATCAGCACCAGCCCGGCCAGGAGCGCCAGCCCGCCCCCGCCCGTCACCAGCAGGGCCTGGAGCGCCGCGCCCCGCGCCTCCGCGTCGGTGTGCCGGAAGCCGATCAGGAGATACGAGCTGATGCTGGTCAGCTCCCAGAAGACGAAGAGCAGCAGCAGATTGTCGGCCAGCACGATGCCGAGCATAGATGCCATGAACAGCAGCAGGAAGGCGCAGAGCCGCCCGAGGTCGGCGTCGCCGGCCAGATACCCCCCGGCGTAGATCAGGATCAGGGCGCCGATGCCGCAGATGATCAGGGCGAAGAGCAGCCCCAGGCCGTCGAGGCGCAGGCTCAGGGCCAGCCCCAGGCTCGGCGCCCACGGGTACGCCTCCGTCAGGACTTCGCCCGCGGCCACCCGCCCCGCCTGGGCGAGGAAGAAGGCGAAGGCGCCCAGGGGGACGAGGGCCAGGAGCCAGCCCACCCGCCGCCCGGCGAGGCGGTGGGCCAGAGGGGCGAGCAGGGACGCGACGAGGATGGCGCCGATGGCCGCAAGCATCAGGCGCCACCCGGCTCGGGCGCGTGCGGGCTGTGGCCGCGGGGCTTGAGCCGGCCCCGCGTCCCGCAGCCCAGACCCATCACATCAGCGCTCAACGGTCCGGCCGCTCCCGGCCCTTGAGCACCCGCGGGCTGTGCAGGTCTACCGGGCGTGGGGCCAGCCGGTGTGGCCTCCCGCGGGAGGTCCGGCTCCAGGCGATGAGGGAGAGCGCGCCGGCGGCTGTGGCCAGCACGGAGCAGGTGCTCAGGATCATCTCGAGTTCCACGGTCGTCTCGCTTTCCAGGGTCTCTTCCGTACATTCCTAGCGCATCAATAGTGCAAGAGCTGTGCGAATGAGGCACGCCGGCAACTCCAATCTGCTCACCGCTGTTGAGGTCGCCGCGCTCGTCGGCGATGACGATCAGGTCGCCCGCCGCCTCGGCCGTGCGCGCGCTGCCCGCGGTCTCGAACGCGCTGAGGATCACCGGGGCTGCCGAGTCGCCCGCATCGACGACGCTCAGGCCGGTCAGTTTGGCCAGGTAGACCCGCTGGCCCGAGATGTGGATTAGGTGCTCCTGATCATTGCCGGCGGCGAGCACCGTGGCCGCTCTCTGCCATGGAAAGCTGAGACACCAGCGGCATGACCTTCACGCAGGGGAGCGCGGTGCGCGTGAGCTCAGGGAGACAAGGCACGGTCTGCTCCAAACCTCGCTGAGTCTCATGCTCAGGGGGCGCGGTAACAGACGGTGTTAGGAGGCGGTCACAAAGCGGTTATGGGTTGGGTGGCTGTTTCCCGCAGGTTCCGCGCGGTTATGACCGCCGGGTGATCATCGAGCGCGGGATATGGTGCTCACGATGGCAGCTCCAGGCGTGCCCGGAGGCGTGCTCGCGCCCGGGAGATGTGGCTCTTGATCGTGCCCTCGGGGCTCCCGACGTGGCGTGCAAGCTCGTGCAGGGGCCGACCGTGGGCAAACTGCGCCACCAACAGCGCCGCGACCTCAGGCGCGAGCGTGTCAAGGAGGCGCACGATCTGGTCCTGGTCCTCAATCTGTTGGAGCCGCACCTGTGCGGTGCTGGACGCAAGCTGGTGTTCGAGCAACGCATACTCGCCCCGGCGCTGGCGCCGGCGCAGCTCATCATAGGCCAGGTTGGTGGCAACGCGGTAGAGCCAGGCGCGAGCCTCGGCCGGTGGCCCACCGCTCGACCAGTGCTGCCACGCACGGAGAAAGGCTTCCTGGCAGAGATCTTCCGCCAGATCGTGGGAGCTGACCAGGCGGGAGAGATAGCTGGTCAGGACGCCGCTGTCACGCTCATACAGCTCGGTCAGCACCGCACACGCAAGGGGCTGGCTGCCGGCCAGGTTGGGATGCGGACCACCCATGGGGTTGCTTTCTCAATCGAGGGATGGGTCAGACGGGGTCTGCTGGTTGGGCGGGCATTGTCGGTTGAACGGGCCGTTGGATTGGGATTG
>JAAXUL010000844.1 GCA_013336035.1 Chloroflexales bacterium | reverse complement strand
CGCGCGGCACGCTGCACCGGGAGGTCCTCGGGCGCCAGCGGCACGCCCCGCTGGGAGACCTGGAAATGGCTGGGCGCCTCGTCGGGGCGGGCGGTTTTCGAGAGGTTTCGCGCCGGCGCCATCTGTAATAGCTCGTAGGCGGCACGATTCCCCGTGATGACCTGCGCGGCCGGGTCGTGGGCGATCCAGACCACGGCCGGGACCGCGTCTAAGACCGCCTCCAATTCGGCCGTGCGGGCCTCCAGGGTGCGCGCCTGGGCCTGCTCGCGCCGGAGCAGCTGCACATACTCCGCGAGAAAGCCGGCGAACACTACGAGGAACCCGCCGACCAGGATGATCCGACTCAGGTACCACCAGTGGTCATAGCGCTGCTCGCCAAGCAGCGCCACGACGGTCACACAGGCATAGATCTGCTGGCACACGCTGACATAGCCAAGCAGACGGTCGCCCGTCCGCAGGTAGCCACGCGCCGAGCCCACGGCCCCGGCCACAAACAGGCTGGCCAGGAGCACGTTCCCGCCCTGGAACAGGCGGGTGTAGCGCCCATCATCGCCCACGAGAACCGGCAGACGCGGCTCGAAGGCGATGAGGAGGCTCCCGAGCAGAATGAGCAAGATCAACCAGGCACCCACCCCCCACCCCCAGCGGCGCCCGGGTCGCGATCTGACCGCGGGCCAGGGCAGGACTACCGCGCCGAGGAGCCCCAGGCCAAACACCATCCCGGTCAGCGTTCGGATCACGGCGGCGGTATTGGTGGACTGGCCGAGCAGCGCCCGGCCATCGGGCCGCAGTCCCGGCCAGGTGAGCAAGTAGAAGACCAGCCCAAGGCCAAAGCTCGCAAAGGCCAGCCCGATCCAGTAGGCGCTAGACGCGCGGAGCACCTGGTAGCGGCCCAGGGCCAGGGCGGCCACACACAGGGCGGTCACGAGCAGGAAGGTGCTGCTGACGGGCACAAACCAGGGCAGGACGAGGAGGGCGGGCTCCGCCCGCCAGCTGGGGAGCAGCGCCCCGTGGAGGAGGCCAAGCAGCAGCGCCGCGCCGACGATGGCACGAAAGAAGGGGTCCGCCCACGGATGGACTCGTTTCGAGCTGGCGACCATCGTATCAGGCTCCATATGCGACCTCGTAACCTCCGTTACCAGGCTGGAGCAGTGGGTGAGTCGCAGGTGGCGGCGGTGGACGCGACGACCAATCGTACGTACCCACGCTCGTCTTACGCCCTCGCCGTGAGCGGCGCCAGTGGGAGGGTGACGATAATTAGCAGCAGCGGTGTGTCGGGGAGGTCCAGGACCCGCCCATGCCGCGTAGTGGAGAGTCGCAGCTCCTCGACCAGCTGGGCTACCAGCGCGCGCAGGTCGACGCTGCCGAGCTGAAGAGTCAGCCGGTCGGCGCTGAGGCGGGTGCCATCGAGCAGATTAGCGACCAGGCGGTTGAGCCGGCGCCCCTGAGTCGCCAGCGTGGTGAGGCTCAGCTTGGACAGCACGGCGCACCTCGGGCGGTGCAAAGGGTTCCAGTGCCAGGGGAGCCGGGGGATGTGCGCGGGGAGGGAGCTGGCGGTGGAGGACCAACGGAGATAAAACGTTCAACAGGTGTCATGATACCACCCCCCTGCAACCACGGCCGGCTTGCCGTGATCGCGCTGCGCGCCATGGAGGATTGCTCGACCTTGACGTCCGATGTATGATCATCGTCACAGCTCCCTGCCCCAATTCTCTGTCGCAGGCAAGGCGTTGCGTTTGCGGTACCACCCTTGGGCGAGCTCCAGGGTGCGCGAACACAAGGGAGTGTGCCGATGATGGGCGCATATGTGAACAAACGAATCCTGCTACTCTGCGCGCTACTGATCGTCCTGGCAGGCTGTGGCCTTGGCGCGCCCTCCTCCGCGGCGCTCGAGCCGGTCGCTGTTCAGCTGCTCTGGACGCACAATGCCGAGTTCGCCGGCTTCTACGCGGCGGACCAGCTGGGCTACTACACCGACGAGGGTCTGGCGGTGACCTTGCGGGAAGGTGGGTCGACGGTCGACTATCTCACCCCGGTCATCGAGGGCAGCGCCCAGTTCGGCCACGCCGGGGCGGACGATCTGCTCATCGCCCGCGCGGCGGGCAAGCCCGTTCTTGCGGTTGCCACCATCTACCGCCGGAGCCCGAGCGCCTTTGTCGCCCTGGCCGACTCGGGCATTGCCCGCCCACAGGATTTCGTCGGCAAGACCATTCGCGTGACCCCGCAGGTGATGACCCAGTTTCGCGCGATGATGGCGCGGGTCGGCATCAGCCCCGAGCAGTACACCGTCGTGAACCTGCCCTCCGAGCTCGAGCTGTTCGCATCCGGCAAAGCGGACGTGTGGAGTGTTTACACCAACAACTTCCTGGTGACCTTGCAGCAAGCCGGCTATGAGCTCAACGTGATCTACCCTGACGACTACGGCGTCCACTTCTACGCCGACAGCATCTTCACGAGCGATGATCTGATTGCGACGAACCCCGATCTCGTGCGGCGCTTTCTGCGCGCCAGCTTGAAGGGCTGGACGTATGCCGTGGAGCATCCCGCCGAGGTTGGGCCAATGGTGCTCCAGTACGCGCCGCAGGCCGATGCCGCCCTTGAGACCGCGAAGATGACCGCGGCCCTGCCCCTGATCAACACGGGCGAGAACCAGATCGGCTGGATGCGTCCAGAGGTCTGGGCGGGGATGGCGGAGACCCTGCACGACCAGGGGGCGCTCACTCAGCCTGCTCAGCCGACGACGGCCTACACGCTGCAGTTCCTTGAAGACATCTACCGGCAATGATGCGCCATCTGGGCCTGACCCCGCGCCTGGCGCTGGTCTTCGTGCTGTTCGCCGCGGCGCTGCTCGCGGGGGCGAGCACGCTCGCCTACGCCAATGGGCGCGCGGCGCTGCTCAGCGCCACGACCAGCAACCTCCTTTCCACCGCGCTTGAGAAAGAGGCCGCGCTCACGAGCTGGATTGACCATCGCGAGGCCGATATGGCGGCCCTGGCCGCCTCGCCGCAGCTGCGCGCCGATATGGCACTGCTCCTCGCCAGACCCGGTACCCTCACGGCGCAGGCCGCCCATGACCGGCTGGTCGTCGAGCTCCAGCCGAAAATGGCGCGCGGCGGCACCTATCTGGATCTGATGCTGATCGAGCCTGAGCAGGGCATGGTCATCGTTGCCACCAACCCGATGGAAGAGGGCAAGTTCAAGGAAGACCGGCCCTACTTTCTCGAGGGCCAGCGCCGCCCCTACGTCCAGGACGTGTACTACGAGATCGGGCGCCAGGGGCTGGCTATGACCGCGGCGGCGCCGGTCACCTCAGCCGATGGCCGGCTTTTGGGGGTGCTGGCCGGGCGGCTAAACCTGGCCGAGATGAACGAGATCATCGGCCGCCGGAGCGGCCTGCGCCAGACCGACGACGCGTTTCTGATCAACGCCTCGAGCCTGTTCGTCACCCAGCCGCACAGGCTAACTGACCCGGTGGTGCTCCAGCGCGGCATCCAGACCGAGGCCAGCCGGCGCTGCCTGGCCGGCCAGAGCGGCACGCTGCTGGCCGATGACTACCGCGGTACCCCGGCGATCATCGTGCATCGCTGGCTGGCGGAGCGCCAGCTGTGCCTGATTGTCAAGGTTGATCAGGCTGAGGCGTTTGCGCCGGCCCAGGCGTTTGGGGTGCAGCTCCTGGTGATCAGCGGGCTGGTGCTGCTGGTGGCTTCGGGCGTCGCGTTCGGGCTGGCCCAGACGATCACCCGCCCGGTCCTGGCGCTCCAGGCCGGGGCCACGCGCTTCAGCCAGGGTGACCGCAGCGTGACTCTGCCCGTCACCTCGGGCGACGAGCTGGGCATGCTGGCGCGCACCTTCAATGCTATGGCCGCTGCGATCGGTGCGCACGAGGCGCAGCTGCGCGACGACGCGGCCCAGCTCGAGCACATAGTCGCTCAGCGCACGGCCGAGCTCCAGGTGGCCCAG
>JAAXUL010001616.1 GCA_013336035.1 Chloroflexales bacterium | reverse complement strand
GACATAGGCCTTGGTCTCGTCGTGGTAGCGCAGGGTGTCGCCCTGCATCAGGCGCTTGACCTGGTCCTCCATCAGGTGGCGGCGCAAGAGCTGCCGGTCGCCGATGTAGCCGATGATCAGGCAGCTCTCGAGCTCGAGGATGGCGGTCGGGTCGGTGAGCACGGGCTCGACGATCACGCGGCCCTGGCCAAAGTGGTAGACGCACATCCCGCCGAAGACGGCGGCGTACTGATCCTGGCGCCCGCCGGGGATGCCGAGGTCGACGCGCTCGATCCGGTAGGCTAGCTCGGCCAGGGTGTGGGGGTCGAAGCTCTCGCCGGTGACGTTGTAGAGCAGCTTGAGCATGCTGACGACGAGGGCCGACGATGAGCCCAGGCCGCTGCCGGGGGGGGCGTCGCTGAACATAGTCAGACGGTAGCCGGGGCGATCAGGGGTGAAGTTGGGCCGCAGGTGGGGCATCGCGTCGAGGACGGCCTGGGGCAGGGCTAGCTTGCCGTCCCACTCGCGCCCGCTCACGAACTTGCTGACCTCTTGCAGGTCGAGCGAGCGGATGGTGAGGCCGGGGTCGGCGCTGGCGGTGAGCATGCAGCGGACGTAGAGGTTGATCGTGCAGTTGAGGACCTTGCCGCCGTGCTCCTCGGCGTAGGGGCTGACGTCGGTGCCGCCGCCGAAGAATCCGATGCGCATCGGGGCGCGCGCTTTGTATATTTTCATGGCTGCCGCATCTTCACAGGGCTGTTCTGGGAGGAGGACATAGCTCAGGGAGGGCCAAGCCCTCCCTGACTCTCCCATCGGCAGGCAAGTATAGCACAGCTATGAGCCGACCCCCTCCAGGCGATCCTCGAGGTCGGCGTAGATGCTGCGCAGGCGCTCGAGGGTCTCTTCGTCGGTCTCCCAGAAGCCGCGCTCGCTGGCCTCGAGCAGGCGGCGGGCCATGCCGGCGGTGGCCTGCGGGTTGAGCCTGGCCATACGCTCGCGCATCTCATCGTCGAGCAGGTAGGTCTCGGCGACACCCTGGTAGACCCAGCCGTCCACCGCGTTGGCCGTGGCGCTCCAGCCGTAGGTGTTGCTGACGCGGACCTCGATCTCGTGGGCGCCCTCGTAGCCGTGGGCGAGCATGCCCTCGAACCACTTGGGGTTGAGCAGCTTGGCCCGGCTCTCGAGACGCACCATCTGCTCGAGCGAGCGGACGCGCCCGCTGCCCGGCCCGCTGAAGGCCTCGACCTCGGCCACCATGACGGTCGGCCGGGCGCCGCGCAGCTTCTCGACGCTCTTGGTCATGCCGCCCAGGTACTCGTAGTAGTGGTCCACATCGCTGATGCCGACCTCGACGCTGTCGACGTTCTGGAAGGTGGCCTGGACGGTGCCGAGGGCCTGCTCGAGCAGCGGCCTGGCCTCCTTCCACTCGCCTGAGGGGGTCATCGCGAAGCCCTTGCGGCTCATAAAGACATCGCCGAGCTGCTGGTCATCCTCCCAGCTGCCATTCTCGACCATATAGTTGACGTTGGCGCCGTAGCTGCCGGGGGCGTTCGAGAAGACGCGGGACGCGGCCTCCTCGAGG
>JAAXUL010000186.1 GCA_013336035.1 Chloroflexales bacterium | reverse complement strand
CTGCTCGAGGCTCACCTGGGCCTGCTCGAGCTGGAGCGCCAGGTCGCGCGTGTCGAGGCGAGCGATGGGCTGGCCGGCCGTCACCGCCTCGCCCTCGGCGACGAGGATCTCGGCCACGGTGCCGCTGCCCTCGAAGCTCAGGTTGACACTGGCGGCGGGGACGACCTTGGCCTCGGCGATCACCGCCGTGTCGGCGGCGACGGCGGGGAGGGTGGTGGTCACGGGCTGGGTGCTCGACTGGGCGGGCGCCGCGCAGGCGGCAAGGCCTGCGGCGAGGGCGAACGTCAGGACAGTGCTCGTGAAGATCTTCCGCATGGCGGGTTGGCTCCTTCGTAACGGTCGTAGGTCAGGTATCGGCTACACGCGCCCTCGGCGCGGAACCTTACTCATACGCGAGCACATCGCGGACGGTCACGCGCGAAGCGCTCCAGGCGGGCAGGAAGCTGGCGATGATGGCGAGGACGGTGACGATGGCGAGCCACATGCCCACGCCCGCCAGCGAGAAGACGAAGGTGAACGAGTCCTGGGCCTGGAAGATGGCCTCGAGGCCCTTGTGCATCACGTAGCTGACCGGCACGGCCAGGATGACGCCCAGGACCCAGCTGATCAGGCCGATCAGCACGCCCTCGACGATCACGATGCGCAGGATGGCCCAGTCGCCCGCGCCGATGGCCCGCATCACGCCGATCTCGCGGGTGCGCTCGAGCACGTTGATGCTCATCGTGCCCATCAGGCCCAGGCCACCCACGGTGGCCAGGAGCGCCGCCATCACCAGGAGGAAGAAGATGACCATGTCGATGCCGATGTTGTTCTGCGCCCGGAACTGGCTGAGCGTGCGCGTGAAGCCCACCTCGAGCCCCTGGGCTTTCAGCAGATCGCCCGCGGCCTTCGCCACCTCGTCCTGAAGGGCCGGGTCGCGCCGCTCGGTGATCAGCCGGATCTCGCTCGCGCGGCCCGTGTCGCCCATCTGCCGGCTGAAGGTCGGCAGGTTGACATAGATCGCCGAGATTGGGAAGGGCGCCCGCGAGATGCCGACCACCCGCAGGTCCAGCTCTCTGCCGTTCACCTTGAGGCGCACGCTCTTACCGACCTGCACCTCGGGGTAGTCGGTTGTGTAGCCGCTGGTCAGCACCACGGCGCCATAGTCCTCAGGCAAGAGCCAGCGCCCCTCGGTGATCGCGACCCGCAGGGCGTCGCCGTCGGCTGGAACCGAGGTGATCGCGTAGGTCGTGGTGCTCTGGCTATCGTCGGCGCCCAGGACGCGCGCGCTATAGTTGCCCCAGTACTCGACGTCGGTCACGCCCGGCACCTGGGCCACCTGGTCGAGGATCGCGGTGCGGTAGGGGCGCTGCATCGAGATGAAGACATCGATGTTCAGCTGCTTGTAGACCTGGTCGATCGTCGTGTGGAGGCTGACGCGCTCGGTGATGACGGCCATGAAGATCAGGCCGGCCAGGGTGAGCGTGGTGAGGGTGAGGGCCAGGCGTCCTTTGCGGCGGAAGGTATTGCGGAGCGAGAGCAGCATCGGCTGCGAGAGGAAGTGAATCTTTTCGAGCAGCTTGTCGAGGCGACCGCGCCCGAAGCGCCCCTTGCCGAGCCCGGGGCCGCCCATGGCCTCGCGCACCGTCACCCGCGTGCCGCTGAAGATCGGGAAGAGAGCCGCCAGCACCGGGATGATCAGCCCTGCGGCGATCTGCTGGGTGAGCACCATCGGCGTCGGGGCCACGGTCGAAATGGTAAAGTTGAAGAGGGCGACGAAGAAGGACGCCAGACCCCAGGCCCCGAGCACGCCCAGGGGAATGGCCACCACGAGCGAGAGCACCCCGAAGGCGACGACCGTCACCAGGTAGAGCTGGGCGATGTCGCGGCTACGCGCGCCGATCGACTTCATCACGCCGATCTGGCGGATCTGCTGGGTCAGCAGGGCGCCGATGGTATTGATCACCAGGAACGCGCTCAGCAGCAGGGCGAACAGGCCGATGATGCTCATCAGCAGCGTGAAGGCCTGCACGAAATCATCGGCGGGGTAGACGCCCGGCTTGTTCATAAAGATGCCGCCCGAGACGCGCCCGCTCTTCTCGAGCTTGGCCTCGACTTCCTCGGCGATAGCCCTGATGTGATCCTCGTCCGAGCGGTTCTCGGCCACCAGGATGTCCACCGAGTTGTAGCCCGCGGGGGCGCCAAGCAGCTCGGCCGAATCATCACTGATGTAGCCGTAGCCGATATTGGCCAGGGCGGTCGGAAAGCCGCTGCCCAGGTTATAGACGGTACCGCTCACCGGGAGTGTGAGCTGCGTGCCGTCGCTAAGCTCGATGTGGAGGGGCTGGCCCTCGACGGCGCCCAGGAAGGGCAGGGCGGCCCGCTCGAGCACCACGGTGCGATGCGAGGGGGGCCACTCGCCGCTGAGGGGCGTCGGCACGTACATGTGCAGGTCTTCGACCTTGCCGATGACCAGGAGCTGGAGATCCTTCCACTCGCCGTTCGGGGTTTGGGCGCGGACGGTGACGCTGCGGGCGGCCTGGGCATCGGCGACGCCGGGCATACGCCTGATCACCTGGACCATCGCATCGTCGATATCATTGGCGGCGATCGAGGCGCTGGCCGGGTTGACCGCGTTCCAGTCGCCGTTGAGGTCGCGCGTCAGGATCTCGCGGCCGCCGGTGACCATGCCGATGGCGAAGACGCCGATGGCGATCGAGAGCACCACTAGCAGGGTGCGGGTCTTATTACTCCAGAGGTCGCCGAGGACTTTGCGCCAGCGTGGTGCGAGCATAGGAGGTGGCTCCTTCTAGACCGCGCTGGCGGAGAGGCGCTGCTCGGCGACGCGGGTCACATCGAGGCGGGTGGCCTCGGAGTCGTCGAGGAGGGCGTGGAACTCGGTATGGTCGAGGGCGACCACCTCGACGGCACCATTGTCGTGGGCGGCGCGCACGGTCGCCCGACGCGACGTATCGCTCAGCAGGGCCAGCTCGCCGAAGTAGTCGCCCTCGCCGAGGTGCTCGGCGATCAGCTCGCCGCCGCCCGGCTGGTCGATGATCACCTCGACCTTACCCTTGGTGACGATGTAGAAGTAGTCGGGGCTGCCGCCCTTCTGGACGATCGGCTGGCCGGGCTGGAAGATGAGGCGGTCGAGCTGGCGGGTGACGGTGATCAGCTGGTCGAGGCTGAGCTTCGGCAGGGCGTGGGCGAGGTACTGATTGACGATCTCGCCGTCGGAGACGATCACCGAGCGCGAGGCCCGGCGGGCCAGGTCGTTATCGTGCGTGACCATCACGATCGTCTTGCCGCGCCCGACGAAGTCCTCGAAAAGCTTGAAGACCGCGGTAGCCGTCTTGCTATCAAGGTTGCCGGTCGGCTCGTCGGCGATGAGAATGGGCGGATCGTTGGCCATCGCGCGCGCAATGGCGACGCGCTGCTGCTGGCCGCCCGAGATCGCCGAGGGCAGCTTGTTGGCCTGCTCGGCCATGTCGACCTGCTCGAGGAGTATCATCGCCCGCTCGCGGCGCTCGCTCGGCTTGTACATGTGGCAGAAGTCCATCGGCAGCATCACGTTCTCGACCACGCTCAACGAGGGCAGTAGCTGGAAGAACTGGAAGATGATGCCCAGGTTTCTGCCGCGCCAGACCGACATCTGGCCTTCGCTGAGGGTGTGCACGGGCGTACCGCCGACGATCACCTCGCCGGTGGTGGGGCGGTCGATGCCGGTGACCATATTGATCAGGGTCGACTTACCCGAGCCCGACTTGCCGATGATCGCCACGAACTCGCCGCTGTCCACCGTGAGACTCACATTCTTGAGGGCGGTGAAGTTGCCCGCGGCGCTCTGGTAGGTCTTGACAATATTGCGCAGGTCCATCAGGTGCTCTCCGGCAGCGGCGGCCTCGCCGGCAGCAGAGGAACCTTTACGTCTGAACCATCTTCCGAACATTGCTCGCACCTCTGTATAATCGAGAATTGAGGATTGGGAAGCCCCGCTTGGCGCGCCCACCCCGGTATAACCACTGCATCATTTCAACCTCCAAGAGTAATTGAGCCAGGGCGGATACTCGAACAGCGCATAGCCGCCGGCTGCGGTGACGCCACCAGCCGCGAGCAGTTTCAGCACAGTCCGGCGGCTCATGCCTGGCCGCAATGGTAGCGTATGCAAGGTTTCTCTCCCTCGATGTGAGCAGACAGGTTGTATGGCCTAACTTTTTCGCCGGATCGTTGCTTCTGTTGAACGCACGAGCGAGCTACCCAACTCGACCTCCCCCGCGACAAGCGCCGTCGCGCCCTTGGGGTGGCGCAGGCGCCACATGCGGCCCGCGATAATCAGCGTCACCGTTATGATGCTCATTGCGGCATACACGCCCGCTGTGACCGGCGGCCAGCCTCCTCGCCGAGCGGCCCGCCGTAGAGCAGCGTCGCCACGAACGTCGTCACGAGCAGCGGCAGCGGCTGCCCCAGCAGCGTCAGCAGCGCGATCCCCGCCGCGCTGATGATCACCGGGAGCAGCAGCGCCGCGAGGTACCAGATCGGCGATACCCGCCAGGCGGTGAGGGTGTGCAGGAGCGCGCGTACGCCACGCCGGCGACTGAAGCTGGTCCACACGACCCAGGCCGGCAGCAGGGTGATGGCCAGCTACAGCAGCGCCGCCACCAGCGGGTGTGGGCTGCCGAGGGGGTTCGAGGCGATCGTGAGGTTCAGCCACACGGTCCCCCGCCAGCACCGCGCCCGCCAGCCAGAGCCGGCGTCGGGGCCAGGCTGTCGGCTGCCGCTCGGGGCCGAGCAGTCCGGCGAGGACGATTGCAGCCAGGGTAGGGCCGTAGGCGGCGACGATGCCGAGCCAGCGGGCGTTATCGGGGTCATCCCGACAGCGCAATCTGCCGGTGATCTTGCTATGCGACACCGTTCAAGATCGGGATCGCCCGTACCGTCGCCTGGTTCGACGCTAACTCGCAGCACCAATGGCCTGGAAAGAGTTGGCATGCGAAAGGCGCCAGCGAAGTTGGCACCTTTCGCATGCCAATTAAAGATTCTGGGTGCCTGATGTCTTCACGACCTTACCGCGCGTCCCGGGCCAGATCCACCGGAGAAGTGCTGTGCCGCCGACTACCAGGGCGATGATGATCGCCACAATCGCCAGGTTCTTGCCCATCTCCAGCGCCTCGAAGATCCCACCACCCTGCTCGTGATTGTCGCCCGACCCGCGGCCCGCGCCGGAATGGGGGCTGCCGGTCGTCGCCCGGCCGTTATCAGTGATGGCCGCCCCTGACGAGCCGTCTGCCGTGCTACCGATCGGCCCCCGCTGCCCAGGGCGTAGGTTCCCCCAGCCACCAGCAGCGCCGCGAATAGGATGATCAGAGTCCGTGCGAGTAATTTCATTGGAGTCCCCCCTTCTCCTTCAGCGCCGGGCGGGCGGGCTGGGGCAGCTGTGGCTCTACGCGGCGCGGCAGCAGCGGCGCGATGAGATAGCACCTGGTCATATTCACGATCCACTGCCAGTGCGGGGCCACGTGCAGACCAACCAGCAGAACTGATAGGTTCGCCGCGCGTGCGTGCAGGCCCTTCCAGACCTCGCCGCCTATCACCGCTAGCCCAGAGCTCGGCAGCACCACGTGCGAGATCATCAGGCCGGCGATACCCGCGATGTCGTTCACATAGCCGTCCATACTGGCTCCTTGTTCCTTCGTTTGCCCCATCGGGGCGTTCTACACCGATAAGTATCGCGGGCCCGCGCCCCGCCGGTATGAAGATCGCTCATCCTGGGCGAGCGCCAGTCGGCATTGAACCGCAGCGGCACCGTGTCGTGCAGCGCCGTAGCGCGGGTCACGCCGGCCTAGCACCCACCAGGCGCTCACTATCCATCAGGGGATGTGCGCCCCTGTGTTTTCGACGGCGTGATCATGCGCCCCAACCAGGCCCCTGCTGCGTCGGCGCACGCGGCGCGAGGTCGCGCAGGTAGTCAATGCCGAAGGCCAGGATGATGATGCCGAAGAGGTAGGCCGCGATCACATCGCTGAGCCAGTGGGCGCCCAGGTACATACGGGATGGGCCAACGCTCACGATCAGGCCGCCGGTGAGCATGACGGCCACCGCGCGCCAGAGCGACCGGGGCAGCCGCGTCACGGCGAGAAAGAGCAGAAAGCCGAAGAAGACGGTGTAGAGCATGACATGTCCGCTGGGGAAGGAGTTCCCCGACACGGGCATGAAGACGTCGACCAGCGTCGTGAGCGGGCGTGGGCGTCCGATGGCCTGCTTGATCAGCTGGTTCGCCACAGCCTGCACCGCCGTCAGGAGCAGGAGATAGCCCCCGTCTTTCCAACCGAGTAGCACGCTCACCAGCAGCACGCCGACCGCGACCGTGATGGTGGACCAGGGCATGAACCCAAAGAGCGAGATCACAACCATGCATTTCGCCTGCAACGCACGGGTTGGGGCCAGGTCGAAGGGCGAGACCGGGAACTGATCCACGAGGTAGGCCAGCAGGCTGGTAATGGCAAAGCTGAACAGGCTGAACCCGAAAATCAGCCGCTGGCGGCGCTGCGGAGCGCCAATGAGCAGGCCCAATCGGCTGACGCGCTGGTGCGCCTCAGCCGATTGGGCTATGTGAGCATCCCTACGTATTGATGTTCTGGCGGGCCTTGCCCTTCCGGGCTTGGGCCTTGCCTTCCGCCTCCAGGTGATCGTCACCAATCAGGCCGCCAACGGCGTCTTTGGTCTCACCCGCGAGCTCCTCGCCCGCGCCCTTGACCCGCTCCTGCGCCTTCGCGAGGTTCTGGCGGGACTGACCTTCAACCTGCTCCGCGTGGCCTTCCGCCTGCAGCTGGTCGTTATGGATCAGAGCGCCGGCGGTCGCCTTCACTGCCCCTTTGATCTCCTCGGTCTTCCCCTTCACGCGTTTGGTTCCGTTGCCCATCGTCAAGCCCTTTCGGTTGCCACTCTATTCAAGATGTCGTAGCGCTGCGCCGCATCGTTCTATCGATCCGGCGCAGCGGCAGTATGCGGACACGCAGGTTGCGCCACACCACAACCTCCGTCGTATCGCACGAACCGTGGCCGAATGATCGAGCACTCGCGCTACGTCAAGCGTCCACGGCGGACGAGATGGACGGCGCCCAACAGAATGATCGCGCCAACCAGCGAGATGAGCATCGCGTTCAGGCTCAGGGCGCTCTCGTTAATCGTTGGCCCGCCGAAGAGGAGCCCGCCGATCATGGCGCCCACGATGCCAACGATGATATTGACCACGGTGCCGTTGCGGTCGCCCAGCACGAGCCCCGCTGCCCAGCCGATCACCGCGCCGACGATAAGCCATACAAGAAGATTAAGCATCGATTTGCCCTCTCAACGGCCTACGCCGTTGGCTATACGAACACATTGCGCTAGGGAATAGTGGCTTGTACAGATGAGTATAACGGCAGCGAACCAGCGCCGGTAGCCGACGAACTCCGCATGAGGTATCAGGAGTACCCCTGACAGCGTGAGGGATGGCGGTGTGTTCGCTCGTGACAATCCGGGCGTAGCGCGCCGCCGGCACGCTGCTGCGTGTGCACCCTCACCTGACAACGTCATTGGCTGTGGCCAGCACGGGCTGCGGGCCAGTGAGCGGCGGGACAACGGTGGCGCTTTCGACTGGGAGGGTGAGGCCAACCCCGTTCCCGACGATCACGGAGAGGGCGCCGGGCACGATGGAGATATCCCAGATGCGCTGGGGCGGGAACACTTCGAGGTCCGCGTTCGCAGCGAGGGCCGCGCTACTGCTCACGTGGATGCGCCGCACCCGCCGGAAGGTGATCCGCGGATCATCCTTCAACTGCTTGCGCTGCTTGCGCTGCGCCTGCACAAGCGCCTCGCGCCTGGTCGCCTGGGCCTTCTTGTCAGCGTTCATCTATGTGGTCTCCATAGCCGTGATGTGAACGCTGGGTGCTGGGGCGGCACAAGCTCTCTCAGGTGGCCTCCTGCGCACGACCCTTCCGGGGGGAGGGCGGCGTGGGCGTATGCAGGAGGCTGCGTCTCGTTACAGGCCCTGCCGAGGGGACGGCACAGCGTGCGCGGAGAAGCAGAAATAATTCGATGGTAGTGCAGGATCAAGACTCAGCGTAGCACAGAATAGCAGGGCACGTCGGGTGTTCTGTGTCCCCACATCCCCCGAGGCTGTCGGGTGAATGACGGACACACCAGAGCGCAGCACGCCAAAACGTCCTGACATCGTGAGGCCGCCTGCGGGAGGGAATTCTCACGCGGTCAGGGATACTCCTGATACGAGAGACGGAGTTCGCATGCTACCAGCCCTTGCCCACAATCGCTAGACTGAAGCGTACACCACCCTCTTTCGTCATGTACGACGATACGAGGCGAACCGCGCGCTGTCCGATCTCTCGCTGGCAGGTTGGGCAGCGATCCCCTACCAGGAAAGACGTAGGCTCCCCGAAGCCTCGCCCACTATACCGATGAGGAGTATTGCGATGATTCGAACGATAACTGGACTCTTCGACACAGTGGATGACGCCCAGGGCGCTGCGAAGGAGCTGCTTGATCGCGGCATCCCGCGCGAGGGTGTGAGCATGGTGGCCCCCGACGTGAGCAATACGAACGCCCAGCAGCACGCGGTGGGGGCGGAGAGCACAGTGGGCACGGGTGCGGTGGGCGGCAGCGTGGTCGGCGGGGCGGTTGGCCTGCTGGTGGGCGCCGGGCTGCTCGCGATCCCCGGCATCGGCCCGGTGCTGGCGATCGGCCCCCTCGCCGCCGCTATTGGCACCATCGGCGCTGCGGTGGGTTCCACCGCTCTCGGGGCCGGTGTCGGCGCGAGTGTCGGCGGCCTGGCCGGCGGCCTGATCGGCGCCGGCATACCCGAAACGAAGGCCCATTTCTATGCCGAGGGCGTGCGGCGGGGTGGCGTGCTGCTGACCGTGCACATTGATTCGGCTATCGCCGAGCGGGTCGATGTCGATGCGGTGCTGCACCACTACAAGGTGGTCGACATCGATCAGCGCAGCGAGGACTGGCACGCGACCGGCTGGAGCGCCGCCACGATCACGGGCGATACAGAACAGCCAGGGAAGGACAGGCACGAGGCTATCACGGAGCCTGGCGCGGTGGTGAAGACCGGGGACGCAACCGCTGCGGATCTGCTCATCGGCGAGCGCACGACCAAGGAATCGTAAAGGAGTGCCTTGCGATGCCTGAACGTGAAACAGAACGCGCCAGCGGCACGCGTCGGAGCATCAGCCTGAGTGTGGCGCTGTGAAGGCATCACCGCGCCTATGGACACGGGCCTAGCGTGCCCCTCGTCGTAAGAGTTGGGCGTGCCGCCTGGTGCGTAACGCCGCCACCAGTGAGGCGTCTGTCTTTCAGGTGATCGTCTGTGGGAGCGTGCCCCCGCTGGCCGCCTACCTCGGCCTGCCCTCCATGCTCCTATCCTGACGCTCGTTGCGCAATCCGTGGGCACGCAAAGGCAAACCTACCTTATCCAGGTCACTATCAGCCAAAACATCATCCCACTGATACTGCCCAAGCACCCACCCACCAGTACTTCTCGAATCGTGTGACGACACAGCGTCAAACGCGACCATGATACTATCAATGTCCAGCCGAGCCACAACAGTACCACCCCAACGCCCAACGGCCACAATAGAATACTGCAAAATGCATTGAACGCACTATGGAGCGATATCTTGAGCCAACGTGAACTTATCATCGCCACAACAACTTGTAAACTAGCGATCAATAACCCTAGCCCTAAGCCCGTTGGAAGCCTGAAGGATGGAACTATTAGCGCCACCCCCACAAGACATGCTCCCAACGCTAGAAGCAGTGTTTTGCGTTCCGTAGGCTGGGAAGCATCTATATCATCCCACCTTCGCCGGCGCACTTGCCACATCGAGAACACCATAACCACAAGTACCAAAACCAATATCGGAACCAGCACCTTGGATACTGACGAAACACCCCCCTGCCATGAAAGCAACGTAACCGTAAACGGGACGACTATCGCTGGGTGTCCAACAAGCGAAATCCACCAAGCGCTCTGTTTCATCAAGAGGTTTGGCACCTTTTCAACATCAGTTTTCATATGATTCCTCAGATATTCCCCTCAATCTTCGAACAAAGGGCTCCCTACAGGCCATTGTTTTCAGTCTTTGGCTTTCCGAAGCGGTGAAGGGCGGATAACGGCGAGTCAGTCGATTATCGGCTCCAGCTGAGCCAAGATCGCTTCCTGATGGAAATTTTGTTTCAATGTGCGCCAAGCCCAGCCGGTAGTGCTCCGCGTTTGCGCCAGAACAGATAGCCCACCGGCAGCGCTACGAGCGCCAAGCCCAGGCCAAATTCACCGATCACATACGGCGTGAACCGCGTCGCCCCGGTCAAGGGTGTGAAAATCGTCCGAATAAACAGGTTATGGCTGGCGTGCAAGAGCACCGCCGGCCACAGGCTGCCCGATTGGAGCCGTAGCCAGGCGAAGGCAAAGCTGGTGCCGATGACCATCACGGTGAAGCAGGCCAATCCAACTCCCATCGGAGCACCCGCATTGTTGTAATGTGCAAACAGGATCGCCGGAGAATGCCAGATCGCCCAGACGGCGCCGCTTATCAGCGCGGTTGCGGTAAACGAGAACCGCCTGGCAAGCTCGGGCACTAACAGCCCGCGCCACCCGATTTCTTCGCCCAACGCTGTCACACACGAACTCACGATCCCGGCGGTGGCCGAGATCAGGACATAGATGATCAGGAACACGACGATTTTCTTGGTCGACGCTGCTGCGATTGTTACCCCGCCTGAGCGATCCATTGTCGGGGTAGCTGAAGCCATCGCTTCTCCATCTGATAGTCCTAGCAGCCTGTCGGAGAGACTAGGGCAGCCTCCGGCAGGGGTCGTTTTTGGACGCCTATCCGGTTGGGGGAGTCCAGTATCCGTCTCGCTGGGTGGCGGAGCAGCCGCCCCTAACTGCTAACGGGT
>JAAXUL010001615.1 GCA_013336035.1 Chloroflexales bacterium | reverse complement strand
GGCGCCGAGGGCGGCGAGGCCCATGAGCAGCGCGGCCTCGCGCAGGCGGGTGGCCAGGCTAGCCGCGTCGGGGATAGGCGGCAGGGCCAGACGGGCGGCCAGCAGCACAGCCACCATCGCCACCGTCGCGCCGGCCACGCGGCCATTAAAGCGCCAGGGCCAGCGCAGGCCGAGCAGCCGGTAGCCGCTGGCGGTAACCCACAGCCCCGAGGCGACGCGGGCCAGGCCGAAGGCCAGGGCCACCCCGAGCAGGCCGAGGCGCGGCGGCAGCAGCCAGGCCAGCGGCGCCATCACCAGCAGAGTGATCACGCGCGAGGCGACGATGATCGGCAGCCGCTCGTAGACGATCAGCGCGTTGTGGGCCGTCGTCAGCAGACACTCGGCGAAGAGGCAGACCACCAGGGCCCAGACCAGGGGCGCCGCCACGAGGTACTGCGGGCTGATCACCAGCAGCGCCGGCGCCGCCAGCAGGATCAGGCCGGCCCCGCCCGGCACCAGCAGCAGCAGCTGGAGCCGCACGAGCGACTGGTAGGCCCCGTTCAGCGTGCCGCCCTCGCCCTGGCGCACCCGCGTGAAGAGCGGCACCTGCACGCCCACCATCGGCGTGTAGAGATAGCTCAGGGCCATCTTCGCCAGGTTCGCCCCCGCCGCCATAATCGCCGCCTCGCTCACGCTCACCCCGGCCAGGATGATCGCGAACGAGGCGCTGGCGATATAGTCGGTCGCCGTCATCAGGAAGGACACCCCGCTGTAGCGGATGAAGCCGGGGGGGAGGGGCGAGCCCGGCGGGGGCGCCACCTCATCGGGCGCCCAGCCCCGCTGCTCGAGCCACAGGCGCAGCACCTGCCAGCCCGCCAGGGCCACGGCGAGCGCCGGCGCCAGCACCGAGGCGGCCAGCACGCCGAGGATGTCCCACCCGTCGGGCAGGGCCAGGATGGCGGCCACGCTGAGCAGCTGGGGCAGGAGCCCGGCGGCCAGGGCGATGCTGTTCCAGGCCCGCTGCTTGAAGAAGCTGTTCAGGTAGGCCATCAGCATATCGTAGCAGACGCCCAGGAAGAGCAGGGCCAGGATAGCGCCGATCACCAGGCCGCCGTACCCGCCGAGCAGCCTGAGCAGCTCGGCCTGGTCGCGCAGGCCCAGGGCCGTGTCCTCGGCCACGCGCCGGCGCAGCTCATCGATGTAGCCATCGCGCCAGAGCGTGGTAAGGCCAAGGGCGATCACGGCCAGCACGGCCATCTGCGCGGCGAAGACGACCGTGAGCAGGCGCAGGATGGCCCGCGGCCCGCCGGCCCGGCTCACCTCGGGGATATACTTAGGGAGGGAGCGGGCGGTGCCCATATCGACGGCGGTGCCGAGGCCGTTGTTGGCCCCGCTGATCAGGGCGAGCAGCCCGTAGCCCGCCTGGCTGAGCAGGTTCAGCTTGACCAGGGTGGCGATCACCTCGGCCACCAGGCGCAGGGGCACGAAGACAGTGTTCCAGACCACGGCCTTCGAGACCTGGCTCGACAGGGAGGGCGGGCGAGCGGCCGCCGGATCTATGGCCATGGGCTAGGAGACTTTCTC
>JAAXUL010001614.1 GCA_013336035.1 Chloroflexales bacterium | reverse complement strand
CGCCACCCAGCTTCAGGGCGGCCTGGTCGTGCGCAGCGGCAGCGACGCGGCCGGCTCCGTCGGCCTAAGCGTCACCCAGGGCGCCACCCAGCTTCAGGGCGGCCTGACCGCGAATGGTGGCTCTACGCTAACCGGTGGGACCACTATTGGCGGCGACCTGACCGTGAACGGCAGCGCTATGATGAATGGTAACGTCACGCTCGGTACAGCCGGCGGCAGCGCCCAGATCACTGTGCATGGCATGACCGTGATCCGCGGAAGCCAGGGTCACCTGCAACTCAGGCGCACCGCGAACACCACAGGTGTGGCGACGATGGCGCTCGAGCTCTATCAGGAAGATGTACCGAACGTCACGGACAGCCCCACACCGCTGTCGATACGCTTCCAGCACGCCAGCATCTACTCTCACCGCATCGAGGCCTCCACAAACGGCTTCAGCTTCATGGCCGGCGACCTGAACAACAGCACGCCCTCGAATATTCAGGCGGCCACCGTCACCGCCGCGCGCTTCCTTGGGCCGGGCTCCTGCCCCACCGGCACCATCCTGATGTGGGCCGGCGCGCTCAGCGCTGTGCCCACAGGCTGGCAGCTCTGCAACGGGCAATCGCTCTCGCGGACAGAGTACGCCGGCCTCTTCGGCGTGATCGGGATGACCTACGGAGCGGACAACTCCGCCACCTTCAGGGTGCCGAACCTGCTCGAGCGCTTCGTCGTCGGCGCCAACAACTTCACCTACCCCGTCGGCGCCACGGGCGGTCAGGCGATGGTGACGCTGACCGTTAATCAGATGCCGAGCCATAACCATCAGGCGGGCGGACATTCCTACCTCCTCGCGAAGACCAGAAGCGGCACGATCAAAGAGGCCGATACTTTCGGCGACGAGCCGGATCTCACAAGTGCCTACCCGATCCAACCCGCCGGCGGCGACCAGGCCCACGAGAATCGCCCGCCCTACCTGGCCCTCGCTTTCATCATCAAGTCCTGAACCCTACCCATACGCGATTACCGGAGACAGCTATGAGGGACCATCTCCAGACCCGCCTTACCGCCCTCAAGGCCGAGTACGACTCCGGCCAGCAGATGCTTGCCGAGCTGCGGCAGAAGCAGCGCGCCCTGCGCGACACGATGCTACGGATCAGCGGCGCCATCCAGGTCCTCGAGGAGGAGCTGGGCAAGGCCGAGGCCGAGCCGGCCGAGGAGGCGCTGGAGGCCGTCGCGCCCTGAGCCCCATCCATGCGCAATCCTATCCCCTGGTGTGGTATGCAGCCTATGATCGACCGTGAGCAACTCGTTGCCGCGTTGCAGCAAGCGCTGCCAACGGCCACACCGGAGCAGCTCCAGGCACTGCTCCGGCGCCTGATCGCGCCCACGAGCGGAGGGGCTGAGGATGCTGCACTCGCGGCTGAGCTGCTGCGCCAGTTCGCCGGCCAGCAGATCCCAACGGCGTCGTCGATGATCAGCTTCGGCGCGGGTACCCAGCTTGGCGATGTGACCATCAGCGATGTCGCCGGGAGGGATCTGTTCAAGGTCGAGCTGCAGCAGACGCTTATCGCAGCCGAGCAG
>JAAXUL010000843.1 GCA_013336035.1 Chloroflexales bacterium | reverse complement strand
CGATCTCGCAGAATGAGTCTCGCGTTCTGCTCCGGGGTCTGCCCCAGCGTCTCGATAGTGATCTCGGGGCTCTGGGGCGGCTCGTACGGGTCGTCGATCCCCGTGAAGTCCTTTATCTCGCCGCTGCGCGCCTTAGCGTACATGCCCTTCGTATCGCGCTGCTCACAGACCTCCAGCGGGGTATCCACATAGATCTCGGCGAACTGCTCGCTGCCCACCATCGCCCGCACATCATTGCGGGTGGCCCGATACGGGCTCACGGCGGCGCAGATCACGATCCCGCCGTGGCGGACGATCTCGGCGGCCACGAAGCCGATGCGCCTGATGTTGATGTCGCGGTCAGCCTTGCTGAAGCCGAGCCCCTTCGAGAGCTGCGTGCGCACCACATCGCCGTCGAGCACCGTCACCTGCCGCCCCAGCTCGAGGAGCAGCACCGTCAGCACCTCTGCCGTCGTTGACTTGCCCGCGCCGCTCAGCCCGGTAAACCAGAGACAGATGCCTTGCCGATGGCGGGGGGGGTGGCTCTCGGCCAGGATCGCGGCCACCTGCGGGCGAGTGAACCAGGTGGGCAGCGGACGCCCATTGTTCAGGTACTCCTCGCGAACTTGCGTGCCCGAGATCGATAGGGTGGCCACCTCCGGCGGGATCTTGTCTACCTCCTCGTAGCGCTGCTCCTCGGGCAGGTAGACAAGCTCACGGAAGGGCACCATACCGACGCCAAGCTCTCCCGCGTAGCGCTCGACGAGCTCCTGGGCATCGAACGGCCCATAGAAGGGCTTGCCGGCAGAGTCACGGCCCGGGCCGGCGTGGTCGCGACCGACGATAAGATGGCTGGCCCCATAGTTGCGGCGGATCAGGGCGTGCCACAGGGCCTCGCGCGGGCCGGCCATACGCATAGCGAGGGGCACCAGGGCGAGCAGGATGCGGCTCGGGTCGTAGTGGCGATCGGCCAGCGCCTTATAGGTGCGCACGCGCGTGTAGTGGTCCACATCGCCCGGCCTGGTCATGCCGACCACCGGGTGGAGCAGCAGCACGCCGTCATTCTCCACAATCGCCCGCTTGGTCAGCTCCTCGTGGACGCGGTGCAGTGGGTTGCGGGTCTGGAAAGCGATCACATGGCGGCGACCGTAAGCTTGCAGCCGGGCTCGTGTCTCCGCCGGGGTCAGCCGCAGCTCCTGAAAGTCATAGTGGGGCGGCAGCTGCACCACACGTAAGGCCCCGGAGATATTCCAGCGGCCCCAGCGGTGCATCTCGGCCACAAGCGGGTGGCGAACATCATCGCTGCCGAACACCGCCCGGGCAGTCGCAGCGAGGTCCCACTCGTAGATCTCCTCGACCGACATCACCGCGAGCAGATCGTTCTTCGCGTTGCGCAGAGCGATCTCGCGGTCGAGCGCCACGTCGCTATCGGGCCCAAGCTCAACGGGCAAGGTTATCGGGATAGGGAAGATATGGCCGCTGGCGAGCCGCATCGCCCCTAGCACCTGCCGGTAATCCTCCGCGCCCATAAATCGGTCGAGCGGCGAAAAGCCGCCGGTCGCCAGAAGCTCTAGATCGCAGGCCTGCCGGTCGGTCAGCTGCACTGATGGCAGACGACTCGCGCGCCGCTTCAGCTCGGCGGCCTCCTCGGGGCCTGCCACCAGATCTACCAGGCGCCCACCGTAGGGCGCGATCAGGTCGATAACCGCTCTTGATGACGACATAGCCTCCACCTTGTTCTGTCACAGGTCGCGCCGGGGCTCGGGGCGAACCGCGAGCCTTAGGGGTAGTATTGACGTTAGTGCTGGGATGCGCTCAGTATACCTGAAGATAGTGCCCTTGGACCTGGCATTCGCTTATCTTTTCAGGGGTGGCGTCAGCCCTGCGCGGCCGAGCCGCCGCCGCCCGCATAGGCCGGGGCGTCGGTTATCATGGAGGCGCGCCTCTGGAGATGGCGACTGGCTAGCGGTGGTGTCAACCTATGGATGCGATAGTGCGGCGGCGGGCGCTCAGCCGGCTGATGGTAGCGATGTTAGTCCTGCTTGCCTTGCTGGTCGCCGGCACCGCGGGCTACCGGCTGCTCGAGGGGATGAGCCTGGTCGATGCGCTCTATATGACCGTGATCACCATCAGCACGGTCGGCTTCGGCGAGATCAACCCGCTCGGCCCCATGGGGCGCCTCTTCACCATCGGGCTGATCCTGGCGGGCGCGGCCCTGGCGGCCTTCTCGCTGAGCATCGCCGTTGACGTGGCGATCAGCAGCGACTTGCGGTCATACTTCGAGCACCGGCGGAGGCAGGCAATGCTGGCAAACCTCAGTGCGCACACGATCATCTGCGGCTACGGGCGCATGGGCCGCCACGTCGCCGACGAGCTCCATCTACAGCGGCGGCCCTTCGTGGTGATCGACCCCAAGCTCGAGAAGATCGAGCGGGTGCGGCAGACGGGCTACCTGGCCCTGCAGGGCAATGGCGCCAACGAGGCCGACCTGCGCACGGCCGGGATCGCGCGGGCCCGCAGCCTCGTGGCAACGGCCAACTCGGACGCCGAGAATGTCTTCATCGTCCTGACGGCCCGCAGCCTGCGGCCCGATATGGTGATCGTCGCCCGCGCCAACTACGACGACTCCGAGGAGAAGCTGCTGCGCGCCGGGGCGACCAGGGTCATCCAGCCCTACCGGCTCAGCGGGCGGCGCATGGCGGCCGTGCTCGAGCGCCCCGGCGTGGCCGACTTCCTCGACGAGGTCATGCACGCCGGCAACCTTGAGCTGCTGATCGACCAGGTCGATCTCTGCCCCGGCGCGGCCCTCGCCGGGCAGACGCTCGGCGCGGCAAACCTGCGCTCGCGCCTCGGCATCACCGTCCTGGCCCTGCGCGTGCCTGGCGGGCGCTTCAACACAAGCCCAGGGGCCAACACGCTCCTCGAGCCCGGGCTCTCGCTGATCGCCCTTGGCACGCCCGAGCAGCTCCAGGCCCTCGCCGCCCTCGCCAGGGCGAGCTAAGAGAAGGTTCGTAACCGAGTTACGCTTTCAGCCGCTGCCCGCTGCCCGCTGCTCGCTGCCCGCGGCCGGGGCGCGGGGGCCGCAGGTCCCCGCAAAAGGTGGTTGTGGAGGGCGAAGCCTTGTCTAACAGAAGGAGAAACTGTGCCGCTCACACCATCGTCACGCGATCTCGGCGCCGGCCTTGTGCTGAGGTCGGTCGCCGGCCCGGCGGACGTCGAGCGCGTCGCCGCCTTCGACGCGCTGATCCACGGCGCGGACACCGCGCCGACCTGGCGCGCCTGGATGACGCTGCACCCCCACGCCTACCCCGAGGGCTGGCTGCTCATCGAGGAGCGGGCCACCGGCCGCGTCGTGGCCTCGCTGTGCCTGCTCCCCTGGCGAGTGCAGCTCGCCGGCGTCGAGCTGCGCGCGGCCGAGATGGGCGTCGTGGGGACGCTGGAGGAGTATCGCGGGCGCGGGCTGCAGCGCGCGCTCAACGCCTGCTACGACGAGCTGCTGCGCGCCGGCGGCTTCGACCTGAGCCACATCCAGGGCATCCCCTACTTCTACCGCCAGTTCGGCTACGAGTACGCGGCCCCGCTCGAGGCCTGGTGGCGCCTCGAGATCCATATGGCGCCGGCGACGCCCCCAGACACGGGCCACAGCTGCCGCCCGGCCACGCCCGCCGACCTTGCGGCCCTGGCGCGCCTCTACGACGAGACCGCCCGCGCGCTGGATCTCGCCGCGCTGCGCGACGAGGCGATCTGGCGCTACCTGCTCGGCCCGGCCCTGGACACCGAGACGGCGGCCGAGACCTGGCTGGTGAGCGACGCGGCCGGCGCGCCGGCCGGCTACTTCCGCATCGCGCGGCACGGCTTCGGCGAGGGGCTGATCGTGGCCGAGGCCTCGCAGCTCGGGCCAGACGCGGCGCTCGCGGCGCTGCACCAGATCCGGCGCCTCACGCTCGAGCGCGGCAGGCCGTACGCGCGCCTGAACCTGCCTGCCGAC
>JAAXUL010001613.1 GCA_013336035.1 Chloroflexales bacterium | reverse complement strand
CCGCCTGATCCGCGTCTGTGGAGTGTGCAAAGGAGCGCAGGATGCCCACGATCCGCGGCTGCAATATCCCTGAGGACCTCTACTACAACCTCGAGAAGCATGTCTGGGCAAAGCCTATGGACGGCGGCGTGGTCCGCGTCGGGATGACCCAGGTGGCCGGCAAGCTCGCCGGCGGCAAGCTCACTGCCGTCACCATCAAGGCCAAGAACATCGGCCAGGAGGTGAAGCAGGGCAAGAGCGCCGCCACCGTCGAGAGCAGCAAGTATGTCGGCCCCGTGCCCGCCCCGATCACCGGCACGCTGCTGCGCGCCAACGATAAGCTCGTCGGCGACCCAAATCTGCCCGTCACCGACCCCTACGGCGAGGGCTGGATCGTCGAGCTCCAGGCCAGCAACTGGGACGCCGAGAAAGACACGCTCGTGACCGGCCCCGCCGGGGTGGCCGCCTACCAGGCTAAGCTCGACGCCGAGGGGATCAGCTGCTAGCGCTGACAAGGGGCGTTGCTCGCTACGCTTGCGCGCCGACAAGGGGAGCCCTCGCTGCGCTTGGGCGGGGACAAGGGGACAAGGGGAGCCTGACGGCGCCCCAAGATGCTCCCCTTGTCCCCTTGTCCCCTTGTCGCCTTGTCCCCCTGTCACCTTGTCCTCATGGTCCCCTTGTCTCGAAAGAGGAGGCCGCAATGGCCGACGAGACTATCTACCAGTATCTCCAACGCGAGGGCGTCTCGCGCCGCCAGTTCCTCAAGCTCTGCGGGGCTCTGGCGGTGACACTGGGCCTGCGTGAGGCGCCCCCGGTCGAGGCGAGCGGCCTGCCCGCCGGCCTGGCCTGCGGTGCCAGCCCGGCCCGTATGGTCGCCGAGGCCCTGGCTAGCAAGCCCCGCGTCCCGGTCATGTGGCTGCACTTCCAGGACTGCACCGGCTGCACCGAGGCCCTCACCCGCTCGCTCGCCCCCACGCTCACCGACCTGGTGCTCAACAAGATCACCATCGACTACCACGAGACCCTCTCGGCCGCCGCCGGCCTCCAGGCCGAGGAGAATAAGCGCGCGATGATGGAGCGCTACGCCGGCCAGTACCTGCTGGTGGTCGAGGGCAGCGTGCCCACCGGCGCCAACGGCGTCTATTGCACCATTGGCGGGCGCACCGCGGTGGACCTGCTGAACGAGGCCGCGGCCGGCGCGGCGGCGGTGATCGCCACCGGCAACTGCGCGGCCTTCGGCGGCATCCCCATGGCCCAGCCCAACCCCACCGGCGCCGTGCCCGCCCACGAGCTGATCACCGGCAAGCCGGTCGCTCACATCGCCGGCTGCCCGGCCATCCCCGAGGCCTTCACCGGCACCCTGGTCAACTTCCTCGTCTTCGGCCAGCTGCCCGAGCTCGACGAGCTGAAGCGGCCCAAGACCTTCTATGGCACGACGGTGCACGACCGCTGCCTGCGCCGGCCCTTCTACGAGGCCGGCAGGTTTGCCGCGAGCTTCGACGACGAGGGCGCCCGCAAGGGCTGGTGCCTCTACAAGCTGGGCTGCAAGGGGCCGACCACCTACAACGCCTGCGCCCCCATCACGTG
>JAAXUL010001612.1 GCA_013336035.1 Chloroflexales bacterium | reverse complement strand
ATCACGCTGCTGGTCCTGGTCACGTCCGCGCTGGGCGACGGCCTGGCCCAGGGCGCCAGCGAGTACCTCGATCACGTCGGCGCCGACCTGATCGTCTTCCAGGCCGATGTCGACCACCAGCTGCTCGGCAGCCGCCTCGGCCGCTCCAGGCTCAATGAGATCCGGCGCGTCCCCGGCGTGACGGCGGTGGGCCCGATCGGCGTGAGCACCAGCTCGATTGTCGCTATCGACGGCGCCCCGCTCACAAGCCTGGATATCTCGCTCGTCGGCGTCGAGCCGCGGGCGCCTGGCTCGCCGGCCGTCTTTATGGGCGCCCCGCTCGCCGACAGCCGCGCCGCCGATGTGGTCATCGACCGACACGTGCACGAGCAGCTCGGCGTACCGCTCGGCTCGACCCTGACCGTGAAGGTCGTGCAGGCGATGAAGGAGAAGCTCTACGACCTGCGCGTCGTCGGCGTCTCTGAGGGCAATAAGATCAACTACACGCCCGGCATCTTTGTCTCGCTCGAGCGCTGGGACCGGATCAGGCCGCAGGAGGACCCCGACCGCAATAGCGAGGACCTGGTCTTTAATGTGGCGGCGGTCACGCTCGACGATACGGCCGCGCCGCGTGATATCGCCGCGCTGATCGAGCGCACGGTGGCGCGCGTCGAGGCGACCGACCCGGTGACGGCCTACAGGGCCACCCAGGGCTACGAGGATATGCAGTCGACGATCGGGATGCAGCAGGGCTTCGTGCTGCTGATCGTCGTCCTGATCGTCGGCAGCTTCTTCCAGATCCAGACGCTGCAGAAGATCGCGCAGATCGGCATGCTCGAGGCGATCGGGGCCTCGAGCCGGCTGGTGATCATGACCCTGCTGATCCAGATTATGATCACCCTGGCGGTCGGGCTGGCGGTCGGCGGCGCGGCGGTGTGGCTGCTCGCGGTCACGCTGCCGGCGAGCATCCCGGTCGTGTTCAGCGGCACGAAGATCACGATCTCGCTGCTCGCGCTGCTCGCCGCCGGCCCGCTCGCCGCCCTCGTCGCCGTGCGCACTATCCTGAAGATCGAGCCGCTACAGGCTCTGGGTCTGAGCAGCTAACAGAGGGGCAGAGCAATGAGTACGCTCGAGGCCAGAGCGGTAACCAAGATCTATCACTCCAACGACACCGAGGTCCGCGCCGTCGATACGGTCTCGTTTCAGGTGGCGGCCGGCGAGTTCGTGGCGCTGGTCGGCCCCAGCGGCTCGGGCAAGACCACGATGCTGGCGCTGCTGGCGGGCCTGCTGCGGCCCGACAGCGGCACGGTGCTGGTGAGCGGGCGGCAGCTCGACAAGCTGCGCGCGGCCGAGCTGGCGAAGTTCCGACTGAACCATATCGGCTTCACCTTTCAGGCCAACAATCTGGTCCCCTACCTGACAGTCCAGGAGAATGTCGAGCTGATGCTGCGGCTCAGCGGCAAGCGCGACCAGCGCTCGCGGGCGCGCGCCACCGAGCTGCTCGCGCGCCTGGGCCTGGCGGATCGGCGCAACAACCTGCCCTCGCAGCTCTCGGGCGGCCAGCAGCAGCGTGTGGCGATCGCCCGGG
>JAAXUL010000185.1 GCA_013336035.1 Chloroflexales bacterium | reverse complement strand
GGAAGAGGTCGGCAAAGTCGCTATCCGCGAACACCATGCCCAACTCGTCCCGTAGCGCCATCATCGGGCTCCCGGCGGGGAAGGCCTCGCGGGCCACACGCTCGGTTTCGGCAGGGATGAGATAGATGGCTTGCCGCTGCAGGGTCATCGCGGGCTCCTTCCTAGGCTCCGGGTACTACCCCCATGGGCGGTACGTACGCGGTACTGTAGCGCAGGTTTGCCGCGTTGGAAAGGGGAACTGCGCAGCCGGAGCCTCCCAGAAGGGATTCGCCAACAATATCATTGGCTAAAAGGTATGTGAAAGCCTGGGAGACAGCATCAGGATGCCGAGTGACATGAGCGATTGCCTCGAAAAACTTTGAACAACGAGGACGCCCTTCTTAGGCCTCCCAACGCGATCCGTTATGTCTTAGCGTGTGTTTTACTCGGGGGAATATGATGGCCCCCCTGGAGTAAGTGGCGCTTCTTCGACACCATCGGACGGCGTTGGCGTGTGGCCCACCAGTAGCTCCTCGATCACCTGGATAGCCCCGCTGATACGCAGAAGGGTCTCTTCGATACTGCACTGGCGGGCCTTGAGCTCGGCCAGCAGCTTCTGCCCGGACTCGAACTCGGCCCGCAGGCCCCGTAACCGCTGCTCCAGCTGCTCGCGCATGGCTCCCTCACTGGATATTCACGAAGATCGCGATCTTACCTTTTCCGCTGGACAGGCCCTCGAGGGCCTTGCCCAGAATGGCCCCCACCGCCGCCGTCTTGTCGAGCACCTTCTGGGCGTGGCCCGGCGTCGGGCTGGTGCTCAGCAGGTCGCCGGGTGTGATCGGCGCGATGTCGGCGTCGACCTTGCAGTGGGCGAAGGCGCCCAGGGTGACCATGAGACCGGCCTGTCCAGATGGTACGGTCGACCTATCTTCGCCCAAAACTTCGGTCAATGAGCTAACGACCTGAACCTCGGAGGACTCCGAGTCGTCGGCGGCCTCAGCCTCCGTGTCTCCAGGGACTGATAGGAGGTTCGGCACATAGGCTTCGACGACGATTCCACAGACACGGTCGTCATAAGGCCTGTGCGCTAGATCGATCTCCGGCACGGGAATGCCCCGCTCATTATGGGTAAGAGCATCTTGCTGCACGCTCACCACCACGACATCACCTGTCTCGATGGCCTCGCCGACGGTGTTGATAAATTGATCGACCACAAAGCCCTTTTTCGTCGCGTCGATCGTGCCCGTTACGTAGACGTTGCCAGATACATGAAGATCTTGCCCTATATGGACCGTGCGCTGAAAATCGGTCCGTCCATCTCTATTTAACTCGAGACTCTTACCCTGAAACAAGAACGGGATTCTATAACGGCCGTGGAATACCACAAATTCACCGACGTTCCTATGCCAGAGTGCCAGGTCATTCGTGCCGAAGCGCAACGTAGCACGATCGGTATCTCCGCCACCAGCCTTGATCTGAAGGAAATCGTCCCCTTCCCCGCCAACTCTCAGCGAACGTCGTGAATGAAGGAGGCCGTCGTGCTGCAAACTCAACATGAGTTCACCGCCGCCACTGTGAAAAGCCTCGTCGTTGTGGCTGCCACGCTGATACCAGGCGTAGTTAAAATTACTGCGAAAATACATTGTATTATTCTGGACGCCGATGCCGTAGTTCGTGTTCCAGAGGTTGAGGTGCTGCTTCGTCTGGGCGCCAAAATTGAGTTGGCCGCCAATGCTGGCGTTTCCTGGAGTATGCACCCCACCGGCATAGTCGTTGCCGAAGTTGATCACCAGCTGCTGGTTATTCCAGTCGACCAGGGCGCGGCGCACTCCTCCGGAGCGGCCGTTGAGCTGCAGGGCGGTGCCGCGAATAGTCACATCGCCGTGCAGTTCGATGGGCCGGCCGTAGAGCCAGAGCGGGCGCAGCTTCTGATCGATGCCGTACGAGCCGAGAAAGCCCGTGCCGCCGGCGTTGTTGGCGTCGTAGCCCACGACCGTCCCGGCAATCTCACGGGCCGTGCCGCCCCACGTAGCGCTGCGGAACAGCCCCTGGCCGGCGACGTCCAGCTCCTAGGTGGGCGGGTTGCCGCCAATGCCCACTTTGCCGTCCGCCCCGATCAGCAGCCGATCCACGCGCGCATTCACATCGGCAAAGTGCAGATTACCCGTGGCGTCTGCATAGATGCCGTAGGTGCGCTTGGCCCCGTCGTTGCGCAGCTGGAGGCCCGAGCCCCAGCCCGGCCCGCTCGCGCTGAGCAAGAGCGCCAGGTCGTCGGTCGCCCCCCGGTCGATATGCAGCCCGGCCTGGGGCGCATCTACCCCGATGCCTACTCTGCCGCCCGCCGGGTTGAGCCGTAGCGCGGCCCCGCCCTGCCCGCCGATGCTCAGCCCCCCGTCGTCCTGCACCTCGATCCGCGGCCCCGCGCTGTCGCTCAGCCCCTCGGCGCCTACCCGGGTGCGCCCGAAGCTCAGCGCGCCCGGCTCCAGGCCCACCAGCCGGCGGTGCGGCTGCGGCGGCGCGCCCGCGCCAAGGGCCGCCAGTTTGCCCGCCGCGTCGACCTCGACCAGGGCCAGGACCACGGCGCTGCCGGCGTCCACATAGGCGTTGTCGCCCGCGACGGGCTCGAGGCGGAGCCACGGGATTTCCTGAAACCTCCCTCCCGCCCCCTCGTTCAGATCCAGCGTCTCATAATGGCGGATGGAGAGCACGTAGGAGCCAGCGGGCAGCCCGGCCGTGGCCAGGGTGACCGGCACGTCCCGCGGGTCGCTCTCGCCGTTGGGCGGGTCGGCGCCGATGTCGCCCTTGCCGTTGGTAGCCAGGACGATGAGCCGGCCATGGCGGTCGATCGCCAGGCCGGCCTCGACGGTGAGCACCGTTGAGCCGGCAGTAGCGCGCACCGCCAGGCCGCGGGCGACTCCGGTACCGTGCAGATGGGCGTGCTGCATGCGCGCCAGTGGCCGGTGATACTCTTCGAGGTCTTCATAGTGGCTGAGGCTGGTATGCTCGTAGGCGTGGCCGAGACCCGGCTCGTAGTAGCGATTGCGCTTCAGCTGCTCGAAGCTCATAGCTCACTCCTTTGTCAGCGGTCCATCCATGCCAGCGTATGGGCGGGCTTCTGGGCCTCGATCACGTCGAAGATGTCGCGGCGGATGCGCTCGCGCTCGTCGCCGGTTGTGGGGCGCTGGCGCGAGAAATGGACGACAACACCAAACTCGTGGCTGCCAAGCCGCCAGCTGCGCTCAGGCTTGGTGGTGATCGCCTCGCCCCGGTCGGCGATGATGAGCGCACCGCGCCGATCCAGCGCCAGGTCGACGGGTGTCACCAGGTTTCTCTCGCGCGTCACCCGCGTAATGCTCGGGGGGCTCTGAGCGAGATCGACCCGATAGATCGCCGCGGGCTCGGCGAGGGCACGGATGGCGGGATCATCGCGCTGCTGGCTCAGGCGCAGCCCGGTGTCGCAGACGAGCAGCGACACCGGGCTTTCAAAGACCAGGCTGGTGGGGAAGACCAGCGGGTTGCGCGCGGAAGGCAGGTCGGCGAGCAGCGAGCGTGCCCTCACCCCGTTGTCGAGCGCCACTTCGACAAGGTCGGCGGGCGTGGTGCTTGACTGGGTCTGCGCATCGGCGATAATCAGCTTGCCGTCGGCCTGCAATGCCATTGCCGTCGGCTCCACCACCAGATTCTGGAGCTGGAAGGTCTCTACCGCCAGCGGTGTCTCGCGCACCCGCACCAGCTTCGGCCTGGCCGCCACCGGCGACTGCCCGACCAGATGCACGCCACGGTCGAGGACGAGCAGGCGCTCGTCCTGGTCGAGGAGCATATCCACGGGGCGGACGACCCCGAGCGCCGGGCTCGTCCCGTTCGAGACGATGGTGCTGATCTGATAGTCGGGCGGGGCAAAGCGGTAGATCGCGGCGTTGGCTGAAAACTCGTCGACGATCCGGCCACGATCGGCAAGGCAGTAGCGCTGCTGCCCGTCAACAACCACAGCCAGCGGTTCAATCAGCTTGTCGCCCCGGTAGACAGGCACGGGCAGACCCGAGTCTTCTAGCGGCGAGGTGATTCGTCCGCCGGCTGCAATGCGCCAGAGCGCGGGCGGGACGTCGACGGCTGCTCCCGCACTGTAGTCAAAGCCGGCGTCGGCGACGAGATAGTTGTTCTCGGCGTCGACCGCCAGAGCCGTCGGGTGGACGGGCGCAATGACCGCGGCGGCGGCGCCCGCGACGGTGTCGGCATAGGCGACGGGGTGCAGACGCGCGCTGCCGTCGTCAAAGAAGCCGGCGCGAAAGAGCGAGATGCCCTCGTCGATGGCGATCCTCGGGCGCGCGCGCGACGTGGCGAAGATGTCCAGGTAGGCAAGCAGATCTTGTTTGAGCCCGCGGCCCTGGAAGATGGGCGCGATTGCGGCGATCAGGCAGCGCTGCTGATACTCGCTCCAGCGGGGTGCGGGCGGCAAGGCTTCGACGCCGACCCATGTCGCCAGCCAGGGCAGCAGATCGCTGCGGGTCCTCCAGGGATCGAAGAGCTGCGCCAAGTTGTCGATCGTGTCTTCGAGCGGCGCATAGATGCGGCCGCCAGCCCCAAGCGGCACACCGTCGTCGATCCCGGTCAGGATCTTCTCGAAGATACATAGCATGCGCCCGAGGAACTGCTCGGGGTCGGCCTCCTGCGACCACAGGGCCGGCGGCAGGTATGAGACGTAGCTGCTGATCGTCGCCATAGGTGGGCCTATCTCTAAACGGACTGGACCACATGGTCCCCGCTGCACAGCAGTTCGTAGTCTGCAAGCTGCACCCAGACGCCCGCCCTGCTGTTGGTGAATGGTCGCCTGTTCGGCTGATACAACGGCGTGCCGGCCTGCACTGTCAGCGAGCTGATGAAGCCGACGCCGGTGTCCGGCCTGATGAAGTCGAACAGGTCCGAGATCAGAATGTCCTGCCCGACTTGCCAGCCACTGCCCTGCGCGCCACCGTGAAGTGGGTGGAGGAAGCGCGTGATCCGTGCCCGCACCTCTTCCTCAACCTGTCGGGCCGAGCCGACCATGCGCGTATCGATGGCGCGCTGCCAGACGTGTAGCTGCGCATTGACATTGATCGGGAGGTAGCCGGGGCCGACGACCCGGAGCCTGGTAGTGAGCGTTCGGCGCCGCTCGAGGTGGTCCATGACCTCGGCGATCAGCTCCTCGGTGGGCTCGGGGCGCTCAATGTCTGCCGGGGCCTGCGGCACGATGATCAGAAACACGTTGCCAGGGCTCCGATTGAGCCCGGCGAAGGTCCACGGCTCACCCTCTTTCGCGTCCGGCCGGCTTAGCGTTAGCGCTTCGTCACGGGTGAAGAGTCGCGGCGGCAGGCAGCCCACCAGGGCCACCTGGCGCGATGCCTCGCGCACCAGGTACTCGTAGTCCTCGGCGGTCACCGCCCGGTAGCGGTTGCGCAGCAGTGCCGGCGCCCGCCGGCGCGTCTCTTCGGGTGGCTCCTCGGCGGTGCCCCCCGTGGCCGCACCCGGGTTGCCGACGGCGACCACCCCGGCAATGGTGCTCCGGGGTACGGTGACCGTACCGGCGGCGACGTTGCCCGTCGCCCCGCTGCCGATATAGCGGTAGCTCGCCGCGCGGACCTCGCTCCCCGCCGGCGGGATCGAGCCGTGTCCGTCGCGGGCCTGGGCGGGATCGTAGTTGCCGAAGTAGATCGTGCCGGAGACCGGATCGAGCCGGTAGAGCGCGCCCGCGCCGGCGGGCAGATCCTCGGCGAGCGTCCAGTCTTCCCAGGGGCCAGGGCCGCCACCCGGATCGGGCCGCCGCACCTGGACGACCAGGTGGTCGTAGGGGTTGACGACGCCCGGGCGCCGGTAGAGCGGGCGCTGGCGCAGCTCGAAGCTCTGGAACGGGTTGCCGTCGCCGGCCCCGAGCAGCTCCGGCTCGCGGATGGTCAGGGCGCCGGTGGCCTGCACGCTGTTGAAGAGCAGGTGCTCCAGGCCGATGGCGATCGCGCCGCTGCCGCGATTCGTTACCCGCAGGCCAATCCAGAAGAGCGGTCGTGCGAGGATCGCCTCCTCGACGCCCGAGGCTGTCCCTGGCCAGCTCTTCGCACTCTGGGCCGCCCAGTCGCTCCCTGCCGTCACGCGCATCACGCCGGTGCGCCGCAGCGGGTCGGAGTGCCAGGTTGCGGCATCTTCGCGGCGAGCGGTGGCGGTCCCGTCTTCAAAGGACGCAGCTGCGGGCCAGCTCGCCGGCGGCTCGGCGCCGTGCGAGAAGCGCGCCTCCAGCCCGATCGCCGGATCGCCCCGGGCCGCCGCGGGCGCGGGCCTCAGGAGGCGCACGGCGAGGGCGAGCGCCTCGGCGCTGGCCTGGTCAAAGCCGAGGGCGATGGTCCTGGTCTCGCTCGGCTTCAGCTCCAGCGTGAACCCGCCCAGCGGCGCTTTCGCCAGCGCCGCCGTCAGGTCGCGCTCGACCGCCCCGCCCTGCCCGAACAGCAGCACGGCCTCGAGGTTTGTCGGCAGCACCCGCAGGTCGGCGTCGGTCTCGAAGACGATCGCCTCGGTCTGCTCGGTCTGGATGGTCGCGGCCTGGCTGCCGCGCGGCACGACGACGGGCGGCAGGTTGCCCGCGATCTTGTAGCTGAGCATCGTGGTCGCCGGGGCGGCCGGGTCGCGGGTGATCCCGAGCAGGTTGAGGAAGGCGATGTAGTTCTTCTCGGGGACCCGGTTGAGCCGGTAGATCATGCCCTCGGCGAGCCAGGCGAAGAGCTCGATCAGGGTCATCCCCAGATCGCTCGGGTTATGGTCGGTCCACTCCGGCGTGTAGCGCGGGATCAGGGCGCGGGCCTGCTCGACGATCTCGCGCCAGGTGCGGTCGTCCAGGTTGGGCGGGTCAAGAAATCCTCGGGCCATGACGACTCCTCAGCGGCGCTCGAGGTAGAACGGGTAGACCAGGCTCTGCGGCTCGTAGGTGCTCTTGATGCGGTAGCTGACCTGGATGCGCAGGCAGCCGGCCTGGAGGTCATTCTCGACGAGGACCTCGTCGAGGATGATCCGCGGCTCCCAGGTGCTCAGGCCCTCCTCGACGTAGTAGCGGGCCAGGCTGGCGGTCGCGCGGGTGTTCGGGGCGAAGGCCAGCTGCCGGAGGTTGCAGCCGAAGGTCGGCCGCATCAGCCGCTCGCCGTGCTGGGTGCCCAGGATGACCCGGATCGAGTCGCGGATCTTCTGGGCCTGGCGCGCCTCGGCGATGCCGCCCCGCGGGCCGACGTGGAGCGGGAAGGCGAAGCCGCTGCCGAGGGGGTCGATGTCCATAGCGCCTCCCTACTATGACAACGAGACGTGTCATTCCGAGCCCTTCGGCTTTGCTCAGGGTAAACTCCGCGAGGGATCTGCGTTCCTGATGGGATCGGAAGATCCTTCGCTCCGCCTGCGGCTGCGCTCAGGATGACATGCCCATGGCGTGCTGATGCGGCAGAGCGCAAAAGCTCGTTGTAGTGCTAAGTGGTTCGGAGCTTCCGAGCTTCTTGGTCACTATCGCTGATGGTGAGTGTATTGCCATACTTGCCGGTTTTAGTGTCGCCCGTGACAAGTACTCGAGATCTCCCTTTCATTAACAGCGTGGTTGCTGGTTCGAGCATGATCTTCTCTGTTCCTGTGACAGTTGTGTTGCCGGACTTTCCTTTAAATGAGAAGGTGCAACTGGCGCTATAGATCGCCTTCTTTTGCGTAATGGTAAGTTTGTCATATGATTTGACCTCGACTTTTCCAGCAGTCCACGTCCCTGAGTCAGCTCCTTCAAGGAATATTGTGCCTGGCGTAGCCACGACATTCCCCTCAACCGCTACACGCTTGACCTTCATCGCAGCCACTCCTCAGTGCTTTTCCAAAGCACCGGCCTGGGCATGAAGGCAGGGGATTCGGGGAGGGCGAAGCCCTCTCCGACCCTCCCATGCCCGAACAACTCGGTTGTTTCTGCATCAGGTCACATCCATCGACTCTATTACTTTTACTAGCACCTTCTTCGCGTCCAGGCTCATATCGCCACCACCCGCCTGTAGCGAGATGGTATGCTGTACTGCTCCTCCCGAGCTGATCTTCACATTGCCTTTAGCCTTGATAATGATGTCCCCGTTCACGCCGTCGAGGGTGATGCTGGAGCCGATGCGGTTGGTCAGGGTCAGCTTCTCGCCGCCGGGGGTCTCGTCGAAGACGACCTGCATGCCCGAGGCGGTGCGGATGACCTTGCGGGCGTTGAGGCCGGTGTTCTGCTCGGGCGGGCGGGCGGTGCCGTTCCAGAGGCCGCCGATGATCACCGGCCGGTTGATGTCGCCCTGCTCGAAGGCCACCAACACCTCGTCGTTGAGGTCGGGCAGGAAGTAGGTGCCGCTGCTGCCGCCGGCCATGGGCACGGCGATCCGCACCCACGGGCTCAGATTGCTGTCCGAGATGTGGGGGAAGCTCACCTGCACCCGCCCCAGGCCCTCCGGGTCCAGGTTGTTGCGCACGATGCCCACCGTGACCCCGCGCTGGTACTCCTGGCGCTTTGGCGCGGGCGCCTCGGCGATCTTGGTGCGCAGGCTGCCGAGCAGCGAGAGGTTGCTCTTCTGCGAGACCTCGAAGTGGGTCTGGTAGCCGCCGCTGTTGATCGCGTGGGTCACTTTGTGCAGCGTGTAGCGCCCGCTGAAGCGCCGCCCGACCCCGGCAATCTCGACCTGGTCGCCCGCCCGGAGCATCGGCAGGCCGATGCAGCTGCCGCTCCCCTCGTAGAGCCCCTCGAGCAGCTGGCGCAGCAGCGCCTGCGCCACGGCGGCCGCGTCGACGAAGCTGCCCACCGGCTGGTTGCGGATGACCTTGCGGCCCAGGCTGGCCAGGTGATCGACCACGTCGCTCCCCAGCCGCTCGAAGAGGTCGCCGAGGTCGCCGCCGACCGCGACGGCCGGCAGGACGGCGATGATCGTCTGGGCCAGCTTGTAGTCGTAGTCGCGCAGCACCTGGAGCCCGGCCATGCCGGCGGTCGAGAGCCGCGGGCTGAAGCTGGCCAGGTTGCGCCCCCACTCCAGGGTCACCAGCTCGGTCTGCGGGCGTGGGAAGCGGAAGTAGAGCCTGTCCCAGCGCACAAACACCTGGAAGAAGTTGCGCTCGGCGAGCTCGCTGAGCAGCGCCCAGTCGCTGCCGCACTGCTGGATCGACTCGCGCGGGGTCGGGGCCGGGTCGACCACCGGGATCAGCTGGTTCTCGAGGGCGATCTGGGTCGCGACCAGGCTGTCGTTCACGTACTTGAAGGTGAAGCGGTCGGGGCTGTTGTGGCGCATGCGGTGCGAGCGGTCGTAGCCGGTGATCGTCAGGGTGGGGGCGCCGCTCTGCGGGAAGGTCGGGCTGACGGCGGTGATCTCGCCGAGGATCATGGGGTGCAGGTCGCCCGCGTAGCCCATGTAGACCTCGACGCGCTTGCCGACCTCAAACAGGGCCGAGTCGCCGAGCCGCAGGTCGGCGTTGTTGAGCTGGATGCGGAACATCTCGGCCGCGTCGAGGCTGCTCTCGTAGCTGAGGTCGATCACGGCGCGCGAGACGTCGGCCTCGAGGGTGAGACCCTCGACCTTCACCACGAAGTCTGGCGCGTAGTACTGCTGTATCACAAAGCCTCGTCTCAAGGGCGTACCTGCAAAGTGGGTTTGCAGGTACGCGGGGCCGGGCGGCCCCGGGTAGGCAAGAGGGCTCTTTCCTGGAGGGACGCAGTCCCTCCAGACCTCCCGCTTTGCGGATACGACTCAGCGCCTGGGGCGGGGGCTTGACGGCGGGATGATCAGGGTGGCGCCCGGGGTCAGCAGGCGCGGGTTGTCGATGTTGTTCGCGTCGGCGATCTCGCGCCAGGCGCCGGGATCGCCAAGCACCTCGGCGGCGATCTGGCTCAGGTTCTCGCGGGCGCCACTCTTGCGCACCGCCGGCGGCGCGACGCAGAGGCCGGGCCGGATGTGGACCTCGGCTGGACGATACTCCTTCAGACTCACGTCCAGGGTTGCCCGCACCGGCGTGCCGTCGTTTAGAAACATCGTGTAGCGCTGCCCGACACGCTCCAGCACGCATTGGAAGTTGAGGCCGCCCCAGGCGAAGAGCAGGATCGGCGGCGCCTTGATCGTCGGGTCGCTGGTGAGCAGGCCCGTCACCCGGCGGGTGCTCAGGCGCACGTCGCTGCGCTGCTCGAACGTGTCGAAAAAGAGCTCCATCTTGAGCGTGCTGCCGTTGCCGCGCACATACTGCAGCGGCGGCGTCGCCAGGCCGGGGATCGCGATCTCGGCGAAGGAGTTGCCGAGGTCGAGCGAGTACTCGGCCGGGTTGAACATCACGGCGATCAGCTCGCCGCTCTGCAGGTTCGTGATCGTGGCCTTCTCCAGGGCCATCGGCTATGCCCCTCGCTCAAAGTCGGTTCTGATGCGGTCGATCAGGTCGCGCACGATCTCCTCTTTGAACCGCGCCAGCTGGTCCGGCCCGATGCTGGCCGGCGGCTCCTCCCTCTGCCCCAGGCCGGCGTCGCGGCCGGACAGGGCCGGCCGGGGCGGCGCAGGGGGCTGGCCGGCGAAGCTCAGCGGCGAGAATAGTGTGGGCATAACTGCCTCTCCCGGCCCCGATCCCCTAATCCCTAATCCCCAATCCCTAATCCCCAATCCCCAATCCCTAATCCCCAATCCCTACCTGATCGGGTACTTCGGTACCGCCGGCCACGAGAAGGGCTGCTCCTTGATCTGCTTCAGGAGGACCTCGATCGCCTTCTCGAGCTGCGCATCCCTGCCGGCCGCCACCGACGCCGGGTCGTTGTCGACGAGGATGTCGGGGTCGGCCCCGTGGTTTTCGACCCACCACCGCCCATCCTGGCCGTAGAAGGCGTTGTTCGACTGCTGAATCGTGCCGTTGTCGATCGTCGTCTGGCCGTTGATGATGCCCACCAGGCCTCCCCACGAGGGGACGCCGACCACGGTGCCCAGCTTCCGGGCCTTGAAGTGCTCGAGGAAGGCCTCGCCGTCCGAGCCGTTGTACTCGTTG
>JAAXUL010000842.1 GCA_013336035.1 Chloroflexales bacterium | reverse complement strand
CGGGAGAGGGGGGCAGTCTTATTGGCGACCTTCCTCGACGATCCGCACCCGCGTCCAGTCAGTGGCGATGATGCCCTGGGGTGTGACCGTGGGCACCAGGCCCTGCACGGTGGGGCGGATGACCAGGGTCGCCTGCGGGCTGTAGAGCGGCAGCCAGCCCACCTCGCTCACGGCGATCTGCTCGGCGTCGCGGTACAGCTTGAAGCGCTCGCCCCGCCCCCCCACGCCGCTCAGCTGGTCGGCCCCCTCAACTAGCCGGTCGAATGCCTCGCTTGCCCAGTGCCCGTTGTTGTAGGGCGAGCGGCTGTGGAGCTGCAGCGAGATGAAGTTCTGCGGGTCGGGGTAGTCGGCGCTCCAGATGCTCAGATACATCTGCATCGCGGTCGCGGGGTCGCTCGGGCTCTCGACCATGGTGTTGAGCCGGCTGATCAGCGTCTCGATGGCCACCGGCTCGAGGCGCACATCGATGCCCAGGGTCTCACGCCAGCCCTGCTGCAGGACCTCGGCCACGTGCTCGAGGTCGGGGTCGCCCCGGTCGTAGGTCAGGGCCACGGGCGGCAGGTCGTTGCCACTGACAAAGCCGGCCAGGCCCAGGGCTGCCCGCGCGCCCACCGGGTCGAAGCCAAGGGGCTTGATCGGCAGATCGGTCCCCGGGAAGCCGCTGGGCAGAATGCGCTCTGCCGGCGCCACCGTGCCGCCGAGCGACTGCGCGAGCTCATCTTTGTCGATCGACTGGGCGAAGGCCTGGCGCACGTAGACGTTGTTGAAGGGCGGCAGGGTGTTATTAAAGCCGATGTAGCGCATCACCGGCGCGCTGATGGTCTGGTAGCCCGGCTTGCCCTTAGTCTCACCCAGGCGCCCGGCGGGAACCCCCGACTGCACACTGCCCATCACGTCGACCTCGCCGGCCAGGTAGGCGCTAAAGGCCGCGTCGGTGGTGGGGTAGAAGTAGAACTGCACCCCCTGGACGCCCGGCGACCCCGCCCAGTAGTAGGGGTTGCCCTCGAGCAACAGGCCTTTGCCCGGGTCACGCGACTTGACGCGGAACGGGCCGGTGCCGAAGGCTTTGTCGAGCCAGGCTTCGCCCTCGGCCTCGATCTTCCCTGGTGGCGCCAGGTAGGTCAGGCCATAGGTGAGCTGCGAGAGGAAGTAGCCGCGCGGCGAGTCGAGGGTGATCGCGAGGGTGTAGTCATCGAGCGCCCGCACCCCGGCCAGGCTGGCGGCCTTGCCATCACGCACGTCGCGGGCGCCGATCACATGCTCGAGGAAGGTCATCGCGAAGTCGGTGCCCGTGTCGGGCGCGATCGAGCGGGCCAGAGCGTCGGCAAAGTGCTGGGCGGTCGCCTGGCTCCCGTCGCCATACTTCAGGTTGCGCCGCAAGTTAAAGGTGTAGAGCATCCCATCGGCGCTGATCGTCCAGCGCTCGGCGCCCTCGCCGACGATCTCGAGGCGGTCGTTGATCCGCACCAGCCCCCCGAAGATCAGGTAGACCGGGATGTTCTCCTGGCTGCTCCCGAGGCGCGCCGGGTCAAGACGCACGATGTCGCTCACGCCCTCGAGGCTCCAGCGGAGCGTGCCCGCCGGGGGCTGGTTGGGCGGCAGCTGTGCGCACCCCGCCAGCAGCGTCAGCGCGACGACGATGATCAGGGGCCAGGTGCGGAGGGTGTCGGTCTGGCGCATTGGCGGCACTCCTTCGCTACGCGCTCAGGGTGAACCCCAGCATCGTCGCCAGGTCGCGCACGGTGGCGCTGGCGTTCGTGACATCGCGGCCCTCGGCTGCCGCGGCCAGCGTATCGCCAATCATCGTATGGAGCACGGCCAGGGCAGCCGGCGTGTTAAGGTCTTCGGCCATCGCGGCGCTGAACTCGGCGTGGGCCCGGCTCAGATCGAGCGGCGCCCCCTCCGTGCCCCTGGCCCCTGCCGCCTGGCGCAGCTGCAAGGCCAGGGCCACGTACTGCGCGACGGCCTCGCGGCGGTAGTCGAACTCCTCGCGGTAGTGCTGGCTGAGCAGATACCAGCGGAGCGGGTCGGGGCCGTGCTCGCGCAGGGCGTCGCGGGCGAAGACCAAATTGCCGAGCGATTTACTCATCTTCTCGCCATCGAGCCAGACCAGTCCGGCGTGCATCCAGACGCGCACAAAGGGGCGCTTGCCGGTCACGGGCTCGGTCTGGGCGATCTCGCAGGGGTGGTGGGGGAAGATCAGGTCAGCGCCGCCGCCGTGGATGTCCACCTGGTCACCGAGGTAGCGGGTGGCCATCGCGCTGCACTCGATATGCCAGCCGGGGCGGCCCAGGCCCCAGGGGCTCTCCCACGTCGGGTCATCGGGCTTGCCGGTCTGCCAGAGCACGAAGTCGAGCGGGTCGCGCTTGCGCGGGTCGCCGGGGTCGTTGCCGCGCTGGTTGGCCGTGGCCAGCAGCTCGTCGTAGCCCATGCGGGCCATCTTGCCGAAGTCGGGGTCGGTGCGGACGCTGAAGTAGACGTTGCCGTCCGCGACATAGGCGTGGCCCAGCTCGATCAGGCGCTCGATAATCGGGAGCATCGCCCCGATCTCTTCGCTGGCGCGCGGGAAGTAGGTGGGCGGCAAGATATTCAGGCCCCGGCAGTCCTCCTGGTACTGGGCCACCTGGCGCTCAGCCAGCTCCTGCCAGCCGACGCCGTCACGCTTGGCGCGCTCGAAGAGGGGGTCATCGACATCGGTGACATTCTGGCAGTAGCGCACCTCGGCGCCCTGCCAGCGCAGGTAGCGCACAAGGACGTCGAAGACGAGGTAGGTGCGGGCGTGGCCCATGTGGGTCGTATCGTAGGGCGTCACACCGCAGACATAGAGCGTGACGGGGCGGCCTGTAGGGAGGGCAAACGGTTCCTTCGCTCGGGCGAGCGAGTTGAAGAGCAACATACGGGCTCCTGAGCTCTGACAGGCGTTGGGGTCCGCCTATATTATACCAGGGGCCCAGCGGCCCTGGGGCCTAGCGCGGGACCTGAGCCTCTTGGCTCTGGTGGGGGTCGGCCGCGAGGCCAACGTGGGCGCGAATGATGGGGCGGGTGGCGATGATCGTGATATCATCGTGGGGCTCGGCGTCGCCGACAAAGCCGAGCACCTTGTCGAGGATGTGCTGGGCCAGCTCGACCACACCCATCTCGCCGGGCAGCTGGGATACCAGGGCCTCGAGGCGATCAAAGCCGAAGAGCTCGCCGGCGCGGTTATGGGCCTCGACGATACCATCGCTGAGGAAGATCAGGGTATCGCCTGGCGCGAGGGGCACGCTCACCTCGCTGTAGTCGCCATCGATCGCGGTGCCGATCGGCAGGCCGCCCACATCAATGAAGCGACAGCTGACGGGCTGGCCAGGCGCGCAATGGGCCAGCAGGGGGGCGATCATCCCGGCGTTGGCCACCGTCACCGAGCGGGCGTCGGCGGCGAAGATCGCGATCTGGAGGGCGGCGTTCATCTGGTTGGCCTGGAGGCGCAGGCGCAGGGCCTCGTGGAGGGCCCGCAGCATGGCGGCCGGGTGCTCGGTGAACTGGGCCTGTGACTCGAGGGTCGAGCTGGTGAGGGCCATAAGCAGGGCGGCGGCCACGCCCTTGCCCGAGATATCGCCGATCGCCACGGCGGCCCGCCCGTCGGCCAGGGCCAGATAGGTGTAAAAGTCGCCGCCGACCTCGCTGGCGGGCAGCGAGCGGCCGTAGACGCTGAGGATCTCGTTGCGCCAGGGCGGCGCGTTGGGCAGCAGGCCCTGCTGGATATCACGGGCGAGGGCCAGGCCATGGCGCAGGCGCTCGTTCTGGCGCTCGATCTCGCGCTGGCTGCTCTGGAGCCGCTCGGCCATATTGTTGAAGGCGTCGGCCAGCTGGCCCAGCTCGTCGCCGGGCTCGACCTGGATGCGATGCTCAAGGTGGCCCCCGGCAAGCTCCTGGGCGCCCGCCTGCAG
>JAAXUL010000184.1:8576-11007 GCA_013336035.1 Chloroflexales bacterium | reverse complement strand
CGACGTGGTAGTGCTTGCTGTCGAGCGGCAGCAATTCGCGTGGCGCTTCGGTGCAGAGCAGGGCCAACACCGTGGCGACCTGTTCGCCGTAGCCACCTTTGCGGAAGAGGCCCTTGACTCGCCGCCATGTGACGGTCGGATAGAAATGACGGATATCGAGCTTGACGACGGTCCGGGCGCCGGCGTGGGTCCGGGTGGCAGGAGGGACTCACCCTGGCGCCGCCGACGCCATACGAGAACGCCGGCGGCGCTGAGGCAGACGACCATGAGCGCAGCCAGGATAAGGGCGGTGTCCATCGCGATGCTCCTGGGATGACCTGGCCGTTCCTGGCTTCGGTAACGCCGGCGGCCAGAATTGGCTGCGACTGACGAGCCTGCCGGACGGCCTAGGATAGCAGAGGGTTTCTGGGGGCGCAATCCCTCACCACCGCGCCGGCCATCACCTACCCGCGCAGCGCCTCCGGCCATGTATTGACGTGGAAAGTGTGGTGGCGATCGAAGTCGGCCGCGAAGAACATCCGGCTATCGGAGCAGGCTGTCAACGCCTGCTCGGCCATCCTGCCTTGCGGTTGCCAGACGACCGGCGTGTACCAGAGCGCACCATTGCCGCGCAGCTGGACCCGGCAGGGCTGCCCGGGCGTGATCGTCAGCACCAGGAACTCATACTGGACGCGCACGACGCGCAGCACCTGGTCGAGGCCGGGCACCACCTGGAGCGCGCTCACTAGTCGCCAGCCGGCCTCAAACTGCGGGTAGCACTCCTGCCGGGCCAGGGCGGCCAGGCGTGACTGGATCGCGCGCATCTGGCGGGTGAGCAGATAGCGGGAAGCGGATGGGTTTGTCCCGCGCCTCCCCGAATCACTCGCTCAGCTCGACCTCCTGCTCCTGACGGTCGCCAAGTCCCGCCGGGTGCAGCGCGACGGCATTCGCTTTCAGGGCTTCCGCTATCTGGACGTGACCCTGGCGGCCTATATCGGCGAGGAGGTGATCATCCGCTATGACCCGCGCGATATGGCTGAGATCCGGGTCTACCACAACACGGAGTTCCTCTGCCGGGCGATCGCCCAGGAGCTGGAGGGGCAGACCATTACGCTCAAGGAGATTGTGCAGGCCCGCAACCGGCGGCGGCAGCAACTGCGCGCCGACCGTGATGACCGGCAGGCCGTGGTTGAGCTGCTCTTAGAAGCGCATCAGGCGCCCCCGTCCACGCCCGAGCCGACGCTGGAACAGGCAAGCGAACCGTCGCCGCTACGATTGAAACGGTACGCCAATGACTGAAGTAGTAACTGACCATCCAGCCCAGCCGTTCGTCGCCACCAAAGAATACCGCCGCTTCGTGGAGTTTTGCGAGGCCTGCCGCCGGGATCGCTACATTGGGCTCTGCTACAGCCCGCCTGGGGTTGGCAAGACGCTCTCGGCACGCCACTATGCCCGCATTGACAGCGCGCGGATGCAGGTGCTCATTCGCGGGGGGAAGGGCAACAAGGATCGTGCGGTGCCGCTGCCCTCGCGAACGCTGACCCTGCTGCGGGCTCACTGGTGTACCCACCGCAATCCCATCTGGCTCTTCCCGGCAGCCGAGCGTGGCGAAGTTGACCCCCATACCGCAACCGCCCCGGTCAGTGACCGCACCGTTCAGCGGGCCTTCCACGCCGCTGTGGCAGCCGCGGGCCTCACCAAGGCCGCGACCGTCCATACGCTCCGACACTCCTGGGCCACCCATCTGCTTGAGGCGGGCGTGAACTTGCGCATGATCCAGGTCTGGCTCGGGCATCGTTCTCCCACCACGACCGCCATCTATACCCATCTTTCCCAGGCCGCGGAGCAGCGGGCGGTCCTTGCCCTGGACATCTTGACTGAAGGTATGCCGTGCTAACCCTCGGTGATGTCTTTCGGCGCTATGGCCCGACCTACCGTGCCAGCCATGGCGCCCAGCTGTCCTCTGCCCAACGCCAGGCCATGCTAGCCATTGAGCAGTGCCGCACCGTCGCCCTCGGCGGGCATGTCTATGCCTGCCCTGACTGTCACACCCTCCGCTATAGCTACCATTCCTGTCGCAACCGACATTGTCCGACCTGCCAGCAGGAGGCCACCCAAGCCTGGCTCGCCCAGCAGCAGGCCTTGCTGCTGCCCCTACCCTACTTCCTGGTCACCTTCACCCTCCCCGCGGAGCTGCGCCCGCTGGCGCGGCGGAACCCGCAGAAGCATCTACCATCTGCTCTTTCAATCCTCCGCAGCGGCGCTCCAGCAACTTGCACAGGACCCACGCTTTCTGGGTGGGCAGATCGGCATGCTCGGGGTCTTGCAGACCTGGACGCGTGACCTGCGCTATAGATCTTCAGAAAAAGAATCTGGAAGGGGGTGAGAAAAGGGGCGGGATGCCCTGTGGTAGACTCGCGTTTGCAAGGACCCGAGTCAGCACAGGAGGCAC
>JAAXUL010000184.1:0-8566 GCA_013336035.1 Chloroflexales bacterium | reverse complement strand
CAGACCTGGACGCGTGACCTGCGCTACCACCCCCATGTGCATTACCTGGTGCCCGCGCTGGGTCTGGCGCCCGATGGGGAGACCTGGCTGGTGGGTCGCCGGAACTTCTTTGTGCATGCTAAGCCCCTCGCCCAGCTGTTTCGGGCCAAATTCCGCGCGGCCCTGCAGCGGCTTCCAGAGTATGCCTCCCTGGCGGCATCCACCTGGAGCAAACCCTGGGTGGTCGATTGTCAGGCGGTCGGGAGCGGTGCCGCCGCCTTGAAGTATCTGGCGCTCTACATCTTCCGCATTGCGCTGAGCAACAGCCGCATCGAGCGCATCGCCGACGACAAGGTCACCTTTCGCTACACCGAGGCAGCCAGCGGACAGACCAAACGCTGTAGCCTGCCTGCCGAAAGCTTCATCCAGCGCTTTCTGGCCCATGTGCTGCCGAAAGGGTTTGTGAAGGTGCGCTACTACGGGCTGCTGCGCGTCGGGAAGCGGCAGCTGCTGCTCCAAGCACTGGAGCGAGCGCCAGGGGCGCCAGCGCCCGCTCCAGCGCCCGCTCCAGCGGCGGAGGAGCCGTGCCAGAAGCCGCTGGAAGGGGTCACATGCCCAAGGTGTGGGCAGCTGATGCGCCTCGTGGAGACGCTCCCACGCCAGCGGCAAGGCCAGGATGCGCCAGGACCGCTCACCGAGCCGTGTAGCCGCGGACCACCAGTCCGGCCAGCGCGGTCACACCAGAGACTATCTGACCAGGTGCACGCGGCGTACCTGGCGCGGAGCGTGCCGTGAACGCAGGTGGCGTGCGTCACGCCACTGGCACTGCCGGGCGTGGTGGCTGATGGGTGGCTGCTGAGGCGCTGTCTGGCACTGCTTGCGGGTGCATGAGGTCGGCGTGGCGCCGACCTAACCACGTGTGGCAGAGCAGAATCTGGGCGCAAGGCGAGGTGGGGCAGGTGCAAATTCCAAGTGGGCGAGGCGCTCGCGCTTCGTTCAATGAGGATTATGTGGCGGCTTCGCGCCACATGAATCCTTAGATCGTTCTGCGTCAAGTACGTAGAGGCATTCCGCTCTGCTAGAGTGGCCATACTAGGGGTGATGAGTTTTTTCTAGGCCGGCAATCTCCATCCCCGGTTTGAAATGATCTCCAAATAGTCTCCGCCCTGTAGGGTTACCCAACCTGATTTAGGGCCTACTTATAGTGACTCATCCCAGCGATCAGCTCCTCGATCGGCATGTTCCGGCCCTCTGCCCATGCCTCCGCAAACGTGGCCGAGTCTGCCTGCGCGCGTGCGGCTGCGACTGTCTGCTCGAAGCGGGTGCGATCGCTCGGGTCAACCAGGGTAAGCCAGTCTGCTTGCTGGGCCTCAGCGGCGCCAAAGAGCCTCGCCGCGTGCAGCGGCTGCCCCTTGGCGCCGGCGACCGCGCCAAGGCCAGTGAGCGCCTGCGCCATATAGAGTGGGGCCCCAATCTGCTGCCACAGCCTAATACTCTCGACAAGCAGCGAGACAGCGCGTTCACTATCGCCCTGCCGCTGTGCACACCGGCCAAGATTCATCAGGCAGGTGGCAAGGCCTCCGGGATCACCCAGCTCTTGAAATCTGGTGAGGCTTTGGGCATACAGGTCCGCGGCGCGCCGATCGTCCCCTAATGCTTCAGCCACTGCACCAAGATTGTTGAGGCAGACGGCAAGATCACGGGTGTCGCCCAGCCGCTCAAACAGCGCCAGGGCTTCCTGGAATGTTTGAGCGGCCTCCCGGTAGCCGCCTTGCCGCATTGACACTGCGGCCATATCGTTCAGGGCCCACCCGGCAAGGAGCGGCTCGTCAAGGGCACGCGCCAGGCGCAGGCTCTCGCTGAGCAGGTCCATCGCGCGCTGGTCTTCAGGCGAGGCCTGGAGCCCTGATGCGAGGGTGTACGACGCCCAGGCGATACCGCGCTGGTCGCCAAGGGTCTGGAAAAGTGCCAGACTCTCCTCACCCAGCACCGTCGTGCGCGCCATATCCCCCTGGAAGAGCGCCAGGAATCCGGCGCGGTAGAGCGCCGTCGCTCTGGCCCGCGTCCGCTCGGCGGTCGGCTCGCTGGGGGCTGGCTGATCGAGCGCGCGCTCGAGCCAGGCCCGCCCCTCGCTCAGATGTTTGCGTATCCACCAGAACCACCAGAGCGCCCCGCTCAGCCGCAGCGCCACCTCTCCCTCGCCGTGCTTAAGGGCCCACTCCAGAGCGGCGCGCAGGTTATTCTGCTCGGCGTCCAGCCGCTCAAGCCACCCTCGTTGCGCAGGGCGCACGAGCTGGGGCGCCGCCGTCTCGGCGAGCGCCAGGAAGAACACCGCGTGCTGCCGTTGGACGGCCTCCTCCTCGCCGGTGCTCACCAGCTGGTCTTTGGCATACTCGCGGATGATCTCCAGCATCACAAAGCGCGGCTCGCCGTAGTGCTCACATTGGCGCAGCAGACTTTTGTCCACCAGTGAGCTCAGCCCGTCGAGGATGTCCGGGTTGGCATCAGCGAGGTGGCCCACCGCTTCGGCGGCCTCGAGCGTGCAGCCGTCCACACACACTGCCAGCCGCCGGAATAGGGCCTGCTCCGCAAGGGTCAGCAGGTCATAGCTCCAGGCGATGGCATTACGGAGCGTCTGCTGACGTGCCGGTAGGTCGCGCAGCCCACCGGTGAGCAGCGAAAGCCGGTGATCGAGTCGTGCGAGCAGCGCCTGTGGCGAGAGCAGCTTGACCCGCATGGCGGCCAGCTCGATCGCCAGGGGCAGGCCATCCAGGCGATGGCAGATTTCGGCAATGGCCGGGGCATTGTCGTTGGTGACCGTGAAGCCGGGCTGGATCGCCTGCGCACGTTGGATGAAGAGCTCCACCGCCGCGTAGTGTGAGAGAGCGTGCAGGGGCGGAAGGTGCTGCGGATCAGGCAGGGCCAGTGGTGCCACTGGCAGCTCATGCTCGCCCGACACGCGCAGCGCCTCCCGGCTGGTTATTAGCACCTGGAGCTGGGGCACGGCCGTCAGCAGGCTGGTGATGAGGGGCGCAGCCTCGATCACCTGCTCGAAGTTATCGAGTACCAGCAGCAGCTGCCTGGTGCGCAGTGCGTTCGCCAGGCTCTCGTCCAGTGGATGGCCAGGCTCCTCGCGCACGCCGAGGATGTCAGCGATGGTCGGGATCACTAAGGCCGGGTCTCTGACTGACGCCAGCTCGACAAGGTACACCCCATCCCGGCGCGTATCGGCGAGCTCGGCGGCTATCTGAAGCCCGAGTCGGGTCTTGCCGACCCCCCCGGGGCCCGTGAGGGTGAGGAGCCGAACCTCGGGGCGGCGGAGCAGTTCGCACCCGGTGGCCACCTCCTGCTCCCGCTGGACGAACGAGGTTAGCTGAGCGGGCAGATTCGTGCGCAGTGCGTCGAGGGTGCGGAGGCTGGGAAAGTCGGCGCGCAGACCGGGTGCTACAACCTGGTGGAACCGCTCGGGGCGGGAGAGATCTCTGAGGCGGTGCTCGCCCAGATCGCGCAGCGTAACGTCGAAAGGGAGGCGATCACGTACCAGCTCAGCGGTCACATGCGAGAGGAGGATCTGATCGCCGTGGCCGGCGGAAAGCAGGCGGGCCACCCGGTTGAGCGGCGGGCCAAAGTAGTCGTCGTCGCGTGTTTCGGCGTCGCCGGTATGGAGGGCCATCCGGACCTTGATCGCCAGGTCGGCGAGGGGGGCATGGAGCTGGCGCTGCGCAGTGAGGGCGGCCCGGAGGGCGTCGGGGGCAGTGGCGAAGGCCGCATAGAAGGCGTCCCCAACGGTCTTAAAGGTGTAGCCATGGTGCTCAGCGATCGCCCGGTGGAGCAAGGCGTCATGGGCGGCAAGTGCAACAGACATGGCGTCGGGGTGTTGCTCCCAGAGCCAGGTGCTGCCCTCGATGTCCGTGAAGAGGAAGGTGACCGTGCCGGTCGGGGGGGCGATGACCGGGAGTGGCGGGGACTGTGTGGGCGTGGGTAACGTGGCCGGTGTGGCAGTGGGAGCGTCGACGGCGATGCCGTCCAGGCGGTGGGCGGCGACCACGCCCCGAGCTGCCGCGAGGAAGCGATCGTGCGCCTCGGGCGGGACGCGCAAACAGGCGGCGAGCCGCTCCGCGAGCTGCCGGGATGGGCGCCGCTCATCCCCCTCGATCTTGCGCAGGGTCGAGACACCGCATCCGACCTGGTCGGCGAGCTCGTCCTGGGTTAGATCGAGGGCTCTGCGCCAACGCCGGACTATGGCCCCAAATGATGCATCGTTCATTTGCAAGCTGCTATGGTACGAGCAGAACCAGATCTGGTTTTAAATGAACGGATCAATAGGAAGTATACCATCTGGTTGAGGTGCGATCTGTTAAGGAGCGGTTTCACCATGTGGCACTTCCTGTGGTGCTTTTTGGGGCGGTGACTCACCCCAGGGCTGGGGGCAATCATGGTGTAATGGGATCACCAGTAACGGACGCCACACTCACCAGCCTTACCACCAGTGGTTCCGGGATGGCGCTCAACGAGGTCAGTGATCACAGCTTCGAGAAGGAAAGGCAGGAAGCAAGATGTTGAAGCTCATCGTCCGCTACGGGCGCTACGCCCTCGCCAGCCTCGCCACCGTCGGCTTTGGGATTAATCTCAACTAGAGTTCTTGGTGCCGCACAGACAGGCGATCCCGCCGGAGTAATCCGGGGGCCAGGCAGCGACGACGGGGGCTTGGTGGCACCAGCCCCCACGTACCAACGGGGAGCAGCGATGCCCTGATGAGGTAGGTTCGTTCGCTAGGAAGCGTCAATCGCCGCCACCGGAGCTACTGCCATGATCGAAACCGCGATCGCCCAACTGCGCCACGCCGCCTCGCTGGTCTTCGGCCTCCCGCTGTCGCGCTGGTCCCTTGACACGCTGGCCGATGGCCTGCTCGCTGCCCGATGGGAGCTTGGCGCGATCGAGGCCAGTGGGGCTGAGCTGTTGGCGCCACCCGCGCTCGACGCCGAGACGCGCCGCGATGTCCAGCTGCGCCGCTTTCGCGAGCAGGCATTACGCGGCGCCCGTGAGACGGCCTACTACGCGCGGCTCTTCGCCCAGATTGGCCTTGACCCGGCCCGCCTGCGCTATGAAGACATCGCCCGGATCCCCCTGACGCCCAAGGCGGCGCTGCGCGATGACCCTGACGCCTTTGTTCGCCACAGCGCCCAGCCCTGCTTCCGGACCACAACAACCGGCACAACTGGTAAACCGACGAGCGTGTGCTTCTCCGCCGCTGAGCTACACAGCTTCATTGCTCTGGGCGTGATCGACGCCCTGGTTCACCGTCGCATTAGCCCTGAAGACGTCGTGCTGATCGCCTCCAGCTCCCGAGCGACCCTCGGTAACACCTGTTTCGCAGGGGTCTGTGCCCGCATTGGCGCACAGGTCGCGATGGGCGGCCTGATCGAGCCGGCGCAGACGCTGGCGCTGCTCGCCGAGGCGCGCCAGATCGCTGGCAAGAAACCGCGCGTAAGCATTCTCTCCACGTACCCCTCCTACCTGGGCGAGTTGCTGACCTGTGGGCTGCGCCTGGGCTACCGCCCTGCAGACTTCGGGCTGGAGCAGATCGTGGTCGGCGGCGAGATCGTCACGGCGGGTCTCAAGGACCGCTGCCGACAGCTCTTCGGCGATGTGCGCTTTGTGGAGGGGTATGGAATGACCGAGCCCTGGCCCTTCAGTGGTACACGCTGCGCGGAGGGCCACCTGCACTTCGAGATCGCCCAGGGGCTGCTTGAGGTGCTCCAGCTGGACACCGACGAGCCGGCCCGGCCCGGCGATCTGGGCCGACTGGTGCTGACACCCTTTCCGCCCTTCCGTGAGACCACGGTGCTACTGCGCTATGACACCGAGGATGTGGTGCGCCTGCTGCCGGAGGCGCCGACCTGTGCCCTGCGTCATCTCCCGGCGACCAGCACCATCCTGGGTAAGCGGCGCCTGGCTGCTCGCCATGCGCACGGCTGGACCTTCCCGCGCCAGATCGCCGAGGCGCTGGAAGCGATCGAAGAGCTACCGCTGCCGGCCCGCTATGGTTTCTGGGCGGTGGAAGGCGGCGTCGACGTGGAAGTGGTGGCGCCGGCCAACGATGTCGACCTGCGACACACGATCACCCGGTGCCTTGAGGAGCAGGGGGTGCCAGTCGGTACGCTCCACATGGTTCGTGATCGGCGCGAGCTAGCACAGCCCTTCCCGCTGCGCGGCGATCTGCGGGAGCTCTCCTTTGACTCGCCGTCGCTCCGATCCAGAGCGGCGCAGGTGGTGCCGGGGCCGACGACATTAGAGGAGGTGGGGCAATGCTAACGCCTGCGCCACTGGCCGTCTTCAGCGTGATCCTGGCGACGCTCCTGGGCAACTGGTTCTACTTCCGCCACTGCAGGATCGCCCAGCCGCCAATTGGAGCGATCAACCTCTGGGATGTCGCCTTCGTACTGGTCGTCATCGTCAGTGGGACCTATCTCAATCCCATCCTGCCCAACTGGCTGATCGCCGGGCTGTTCACCCTCTGTGCGCTCAGCCTGCTTGACAGCGTCGCCGAGCCGCTCATTCGCACCCGTTGGGCCCGCTGGCTCCTCGTCGGCGGCCTGGTCGCCACAGATATCGCAGCCTGGATCGGATGGGGGGCGATGAGCATGCCCTTCCTCATCATCAACAATCTTGTCCTCCTGGCAAGCATCGTGGGCATCGCCAACCTGTGGGCCCAAGGCGGGATGCGAGCGCGTGACCTCGCGCTGCTGGTGTCGGGCCTGACGCTCTACGACATCAGCGCGACCTGGCTCACGACCATGACCGCTGACCTCTTCCAGCGCCTGGCGACCCTGCCCTTCACCCCATTGATCGCATGGCCGGTCGAGGCGGGCGTCTGGGTCGGTGTGGGTGTGGGTGATACCGTCATGGCAGCGCTCAGCCCTCTGATCCTGGGCAAGGCCTTCGGGCAACGCGCCGGCATCCTGACGCTTGCGCTCAACCTTGGCCTGCTGGCGGCCCTGCTGCTCCTCGCGTCGCGTGGCGTGCAGTTTGTCTTCCCGGTCATGGTGCTGCTAGGTCCGCTGATCGTCATGCAGTATGGATACTGGCGCTGGCGCTGGGGATCGGAGCAGACGACAGCGGCCTATCGAGGGGTCGCTGCTGGAGGGCCGGTCATGCCCCGCTGATAAATCTATAGCCAAGAGCAGAAGCACTGAGCCGGGTCAGGGCGGAGGCGAAAGCCACAAGGGGGAGCAACGATTACTCCATCCTGCCGCCGACAAAGCCACCCTGGCAGCCCTGTAGAGGGCCAGGGCAGGTTCGACGAGGCCGAGGGGCTGTACCGCCGGGCCCTGGCCAGCTTTGCGCTGACCCTCGCCCCGGCGCACCCGGATGCCGTCCTCAGCCACGAGAACTACGCGTTGCGGCTGCGCGACGCCCAGACGCAGGTGTTCCAAGGCCACTGACCGAACGGAGGCGCCGATGATAGCGAGCAGGGGATGGAAGATGCGTCTGACCGCGGTGGTGCGGTGGCTGTCAGGGCCAACGACCTTTCGGGCCCTGGCCAACCGTCGGTTCACGCTGGTCTGGGGCAGCCAGACCCTCTCGCGCATCGGCGACTTCCTCTACGAGATCGCGATCGCCTGGTGGGTGCTGGAGCAGACCGGCTCCGCGGCGGCCATGGCCTCTCTGCTAATCGTCTCGTTCGCGCCGACGCTACTGTTCCTGCTCGTCGGCGGCGTCGCGGTCGACCGCTTCTCCCGCGTCCGGATCATGCTGCTGTCGGACGTGCTGCGCGGCAGCATCGCCAGCTCGGTCGCTGTCCTGGCCGCCCTCGACCTTCTGCAGCTCTGGCACCTCTATGTGCTGAACCTGTCCTTCGGGATCGTCGACGCCTTCTTCCAGCCAGCCTACGCCGCCGCCATGCCCGACCTTGTCTGCGCCGACGACCTGCCCAGCGCCAATGCCCTCTCCAGCATGAGCACTCAGGCCGGGCGCATCGCCGGGCCAGCCCTCGCCGCGGCTATTGTGGCTCTCGGCGGGACGCCCCTCGCGTTCGCCCTTAACGGGCTGAGCTTCTTCCTGGCGGCAGCGATGCTCGCGCCGTTACTTGGTCTGCCGGCCTCGCGCCCCACGCCGCCTGCAAGAGACGGGGCGGCGAGCCCCTCTGTGCTCGCCGAGCTGCGCGAGGGACTGGGAACCATCCTGTCGACGCCCTGGCTGTGGTCCACGATCCTGCTCTTCGCCCTGAGCAACCTTACCCTCGGCGGCCCGTACAGCGTGGCGCTGCCGGTCCTTGTCCACGAGCACATGGGCGCCGAGGTGAGCAGGCTGGGGTTACTCACGGCGCTCTTCGCCAGCGGCTATGTGGCTGGCGGCATCTGGCTCGGGCGGAGTGCGCAGCTGCGCCGACGCGGCCGGCTGATCTACGGCGGCGTGGCGGTGGCGGGCCTGACCCTGGGGGTATTCGGGCTGCCGGCACCCATTCACGTCAAGCAAACATTTGTTTGCATAGGAACCCGGCGCATCTGCACCGGAACAGCCCGTCACAACGCGTAGGAAGCTTCTCTGGCATCATGGAGGTACCACCCTTCCTGAAGGCCAAAGG
>JAAXUL010000183.1 GCA_013336035.1 Chloroflexales bacterium | reverse complement strand
CCCTCGACATGCAAGAGCGGCTGCTCCCTATGGCCGAGATCACGACCAGGGCCGGCAGCTTCCGTCTGGCGATCAAGATTGGCCTCGCCGTCGGCCCCGTGCTCTCGGCGATTGTCGGCGACCCCGTGGGGCGCCTCCTCAGCGCTTTGGCCGGCGCGGCCCGGGGCCGCGCCGCGACGGCCGAGCACCACGCCCACACCGGCGAGGTCCTGCTCGACGAGGGCCTCGCCCGTCTCACCCCGGGCCTGCGCTGCGCCGAGGAGCGCGACGGCTTTGTGGTGGCCTCGGCGCTCGAGCGTCGGCCCGCCTACGCCCCCATCCCGCCCCTGCCCGCGCCGCCCTCTGCCCTCCAGCCCACCCTCGAGGCCTTCGTGCACCCGGCGATCGTGCGGCGCCTGGCGGGCCGGCGGGCCGGCTTCGTCAACGAGCATCGCGGCGTCACTGTCCTCTTCGTCGGCTTCGTCGACTTTGACTACGACGACGACCCCGAGGTGCACCTGCGGCTCCAGGCCTACGTCGCCGCCGTCACGCGGGTGGTGCATCAGTACGACGGCGACCTGAACAAGGTCGATATGGGCGACAAGGGCAGCAAGTTCGTGATCGTCTTCGGCGCCCCCGTCGCCCACGAGGACGATACAATCCGGGCCCTGCACTGCGCGATGGCCCTGCGCGATCTGGCGCCCGAGGTCGCCGGCACTGAGCAGAGGGTCCGCATCGGCATCGCCTCGGGCCTGGTCTTCTGCGGCCTGGTCGGCGCCGAGCAGCGCCGCGAGTATACGGTGATGGGCGACACCGCCAACCTGGCGGCCCGGCTGATGCAGGCCGCCGCCCCCGGCCAGATCGTTGTGGCCAGCGGGACGCACCGCCGCATCGCCGAGCACTTCGTCTGGCAGCCCCTCGACCCCCTGCCGCTCAAGGGGCGCTCGCGGACGGTCACGGTCTACGCCCTCGAGCGGGCCCGCCAGCGGGCCAGCCGCCACCAGGAGGCCGCCTACAAGCTGCCGATGGTGGGCCGCGAGGCCGAGATGCAGCTCATCGAGCAGCGTATGGACCTGGCCCTGCGGGGCCACGGGCAGGTGGTGGCCATCGCCGCCGAGGCTGGGATGGGCAAGTCGCGCCTGGTGGCCGAGGTGATCCGCCTGGCCGCGCGCCGCGGCATGGCCGCCATCAGCGGCGACTGCCTCTCGCACGGGGCCAGCGCCAGCTACCTGCCGTGGCACACCCTGCTGCGGGGGCTCTTCGGCATCGACCCCGGCTGGAGCCCTGAGGCCCAGCTGCGCCACCTGCGCGAGCAGATCTCTGCCGTGGACGAGCAGATCCTCGCCCGTCTGCCCCTGCTCGAGGTGGCCCTCAACCTCGAGATTGGCGAGACCGACCTGACGCGCTCGCTCGACGCCCGCGTGCGCAAGGATGCGCTCGAGACCACCGTGATCGCCTGCGTGCGCGCGCTCGCGGGCGGGCGCCGCGAGGGCCGCGACGATCTGCCTGCGACCCCGCTGCTGATGGTGGTCGAGGACTGTCACTGGATCGACCCGCTCTCGCGCGATCTGCTCGAGGTGGTGGCCCGCTCGATCATCGACCGGCCCATCCTGCTGCTGCTGGCCTACAGGCCGCCCGAGGCCGGCCAGCAGCTGCTGCACCTCGCGCGCATGCCCTACTTCACCGAGCTGGTCCTGCGCGAGTTCAGCCTGCGCGAGACCGAGTGGCTGATCGGGCTTAAGTTCGGCTATCTGTTCGGGGCCAGGGGTGTGCTGCCCGTCAGCTTTGTCGAGCGGATCACGGTGCGCTCGCAGGGCAACCCCTTCTATATCGACCAGATGATCAACTATATCCAGGACCAGGGCATCAACCCCGGCGACGCCGAGGCCCTGGAGCGGGTGCGCCTGCCCGATAGCCTGCGGGCCCTGATCATCAGCCGCATCGACCGGCTCTCGGAGCAGGCGCAGGTGACCCTGAAGGTGGCGAGCGTGATCGGCTGCGCGTTCAGGGCCAGCTGGCTCTATGCGATCTATCCGCCGCTCGGCGCCCCCGAGCAGATCCACGCCCAGCTCGACACGCTCAGCAGGCTTGATCTGACCACCCTCGAGAAGGCCGAGCCCGAGCTGGAGTATTTCTTCAAGCACGTGGTCACCCAGGAGGTGGCCTACGAGAGCCTGACCCTGGCCACGCGGACGATGCTCCACGAGGCCGTGGGCCACTATATTGAGGCTACTCAGGGCGACGAGGTCGAGCGCTACCTCGACACGCTTGCCTTCCACTATGGGCGCAGCAATGATCGGCTCAAGCAGCGCCACTACTTCCGCCTGGCAGGCGAGGCGGCCCAGGCGGCCTACGCCAACGAGATCGCCCTCGGCTACTTTCGCCGGCTGCGGCCCCTGCTCGAGCCCGGCGAGCAGATCGGGGTTATGCTGCGCGAGGGCGCGGTGCTCCAGCTAGTTGGGCGCTGGCCCGAGGCTGAGACGACCGTGCACGAGGCGCTGGCCCTGGCCGAGGCCGGCGGCGACGAGGCCACCGTCGCCCGCTGCAAGACCGAGCTGGCCAACCTGCTCGCCTCGCGGGGCGACTTCGACCAGGCGATCGCGATTATCGACGCCGTGATGCCGGTCTGGGAGCGGCTCGATGACCCCTCGGGGCACTATGATGCGCTCTGGATCCTTGGCTATGTGCTGACAGAGATCGGCGAGTACACCCGCGGCCTGCGGCAGCTCGAGCACACCCACGAGATCGCGGTGCGCCTTGGCGACCAGCGGCTCATCGCCAAGTCGATCGGCTATATGGGCGTGCTCTATGTGGATATCTCGGACTACGAGATGGCCCTCTACTGCCTCGAGCGCAGCGCCGCCATGGCCCGCCAGTTCTCGGAGTGGAGTCTGCTCGTCCGCACGCAGAGCAATGTGGGCTTCATCGCTACGCTCCAGCACCGCCTGGACGAGGCCCTGGCGATCTTCCACGGGCTGCTGCTGCGCGCGGCCGAGATCGGCGACCGGCGCTCGCTGGCAAGGCTGGCCCGCGAGATCGGGCGCTGCCACCAGCTTATGGGCGATGTCCCCGGCGCGATGCGCTGCTACGCCCTGCAGATCGCTATCGGCCTCGAGCTGGGCGAGCGGCGCGATATGAGCGTCGGGATGGGCTTCCTCGCGAGCGCCTACGCGCAGCAGGGCGATGACGAGCAGGCCCTGCGCATCGGCGAGCTCGCCGTGACCCTGTGCGACTCGATCAGGCTGGTCTACTGGGGCTGCGAGTTTCGCCACGAGATCGCCCGCGTGATGACTGCCCAGGGTCGCTACGCCGAGGCCGCCGCCCGCAACGCCGAGGCTCTGACGGTGGCCCGCGCCCTGGGGACCCACAAGGGCGTACAGCTGGCGGCCACGCTCCTGGCGGCCCGGCTGCGGGTCCTGCTGCGTGAAGAGCTGCCCGCCGTCGCCGTCGCCGAGATCGCGGCCCTCGACGAGGACTGGTACGAGGATCTGGAGCAGGCGGCTATCGCCTACACGATCTGGCGGGTCGACCCCTCGCGCGAGGACGCGCGCCAGAGGGCCGCGAGCCTCTATGGCGACCTGGCCGCCACACGCCCTAGCGCCGCGACCGTGGCCCGCGCCGCCGAGCTGGCCGGCGTGCTTCCGCCGCCGCTCACGCCCCCCCCCGATCTGCCCGAGGTGATCACCCGCCGCCGCTACGACCTGGCGCCCCTGATCGAGCAGGCCGAGGCCCTGGTTGGCTCAGTGGCTTAGCGCCTGATGTGTGGCACGGTCGCCCCTACTGTCTGGTCACGGGCTTCGTGGCTGCGGGCTTGCTCTCGGCGGGCTTGTCGCCTGGGTAGAGCGTCGCTAGCTCGCGCTCGAGCGAGCCGACCTTCGCCTCGAGCTCCTTGTTGCGCGCGGTGAGGCCGGCCCGCTCCTTGGCGTCGCGGCGGAGGCGCAGGCTGCGCTGGGCGGCGCCGAAGAGGCCTACAAGCCACATCAGGGCCGCGCCGAGGATCACCGCCCCGATCACCAGCAGCGAGACGGAGATCCGCTCGGTGGTGAAGCTCAGAAACTGGATCTGCACCGTCTGGGTGTTCTGCACCCCGAAGATCACCAGGCACACGGATAGGGCCGCCAGTACTACGCCGATCATCGCGCGCGAGATTGTCTGCATACGATCCTCTTGTCCCTCGCTGTCTCTACTCGATCCAACTACTGAGCGTCCCGAGGCCGGTCGCCTCTAGATCGACCGTATCGCCGACCTCGAGCCAGGGGCCGAAGCCGCGCGTCTGCTCGAGGAGCGTGCCGCCGCTGACAGGGCCGCTGCCGATCACATCGCCCGGGTAGAGGGTCACGTCGCGGCTGGCGTGGGCGATCAGCTCGGCGAAGGGGTAGTACTGGGTCGCCGCTGTGGCCCGCGAGCGCTCGACGCCGTTGAGGCGGGCGGCCAGTGTCAGGCTCATGCGGCCCTCGTCGTCGGTGTACAGCTCTAGCTCGTCGGGGGTGACGAGCCACGGGCCAATCGAGGTGGCGAAGTCCCGCGATTTGGTCGGGCCGAGGCCAAGGGCGTGCTCGAGCTCCTCGCGGTCGCGGGCGCACCATGTGTTGAGCAGGGCGTAGCCGGCGATCACGGCGGGTGCCTCGCCGGGGGTGAGGTCGCGGGCGGCGCGGCCGATCACGCAGGCCAGGCCGAGGCCGTAGTCGAGCGACTCGGCCATAGGGGCAATGACTGGGGCGTCGGGCCCGGTGATCGCGCCGTGGTTGGCGAAGGCGAAGGCGGGGGCGCGGTACCAGGCCGCCGGCAGGCTGCCGCCCCGCAGGCTCGCCGCGGCGATGGCGTGCTCCTCGAAGCTGGCGTAGACGCGCAGGCTGGCCGGGCGCGGCAGGGGCGCGAGCAGCCGCACCTGGGCCAGGGGGTAGAGCATCGCCGCGCCGCCGATCGAGAGGCTGCCGTCGAAGTCTGGCTCGGCGTAGCCCTGGGCGTCAAGATCCTGAGCGAGGCCCGCCAGGTCGGACTCGGCGCCGAGCATCTGGGCCACCGCGGACACGATGTCGGCGGCCGTCTCGATGCTGACCGCCTCCTGGTCGGCCTGGAGCAGGCTGAGCATATCCCAGCGCAGGCCCTCGGCCTCCTCGACGACGAGGGGCGCGGCGGCGGCCAGGTCGATCACGGCCTCGCCCAGCAGGGCGCCGGCCCGGGGCTGGCCGTCGGGGGGCACGAAAGTTATGAGGCGCATGGGCGGCTCCCAGGTAGTGACTACTCTGGAGCCATTATAAGCGGAGACTGGGTTGAGGGTGAGCGCTCACCCACGCGAGCGAAGCAAGCTAGAGATTCCCCCGCAGCGCCTGCTCGCGCTCGATCGCCTCGAAGAGGGCCCTGAAGTTGCCCTTGCCGAAGCCGCGGCTGCCCTTGCGCTGGATGATCTCGATGAAGAGGGTTGGGCGGTCCTGCATGGGCTGGCTAAAGATCTGCAGCAGGTAGCCCTCATCGTCGCGGTCCACCAGGATGCTGCGCTCCTGAAGGGCCTGGCGGCTCTCGTCGATCGCGCCGACGCGGTGCTCCAGGTCGTCGTAGTAGCTGGGCGGCACGCTGATGAAGGGGATGCCGGCGCCGCGCAGGGCGTCTACGGTTGCGCAGATATTGCCGGTGGCCAGGGCGATGTGCTGAACGCCCGGGCCGCCGTAGTACTCGAGGTACTCCTCGATCTGGCTCTTCTTGCGGCCGCTGGCCGGCTCGTTGATCGGGAACTTGATCTTGCCGCTGCCGTTCTGCATGACCTTCGACATCAGGGCCGAGTACTCGGTCGAGATATCCTGGTCGTCGAAGTGGACCAGCTGCCCGAAGCCCAGGACGTCCCGGTAGTAGCTAACCCACTGCTCCATAGCGCCAAGCTCGACATTGCCGACGATATGGTCGATGGCGGCGATGCCCGTCTCGGGCACGGGCGGGGGCGTGGTGATGGGCCGGAAGCCCGGCATGAACGGGCCCTCGTACCCCTCGCGCTCGATAAAGCTGTGGATCGTCTCGCCGTAGGTGGCGATGCTGGCCTTGACTACGCGCCCGTGGGCGTCCTCGTAGATGGTCGGCGCCTGCACGCTGGTGGCGCCGTTGCGCAGGGCGGCCTGGTGGGCGGCCGCGGCGTCGCGCACGCGCAGGGCGATATCGTGTACGCCGTCGCCGTGACGGGCGATGTGCGCGCCGATCGGGTGGCCCGGCGTCAGCGGCGCGGTGAGGACGAAGCGCACGTTGCGGCGCTGCAGCACATAGCTGGTCCGGTCGCGCAGGCCAGTCTCGAGTCCGGCGTAGGCCACCGGCGCTAGCCCCAGGGTCGTGCGGTAGAAGTGGGCCGCCTGGCGCGCATTACTCACATAGAGCTCGACATAGTCGATCCCGAACAGATCCAGAGGATCAGATGCCGACACCATTGTCTTTGCCTCCCCTTGGGCCGCACGTTGCTGCGCCCATAACTGTAGCTCGCGCGGGTCATCGTACGTGGGGCGCCCCGCTGGTGTCAAGGGTTGCATGATTGTCATCAGGGCGACTAACCCGGGATATGGCAAGGGTTAAGCCAGAGTGCTATGCTTGTGAGCACTGGCCAAGATTTAAGGGTTTGCCTGAGCGATGACCTGGTACTACACGCCTTACGCGGTCGCCCCAGCTATGGCGGCCCTCATCTGCATGGCGATGGCTGCTATGGTCTGGCGCCGCCGCGGCCTTCCGCTCGTGCGCGCCTTCCTCTCCCTTTTAGCCGGGACGGCGATCTGGTGTCTGTTCAACACCTTCGAGCTCTCGAACGCCACCCTGGTGGGAAAGGTGCTCCTCTCGCAGCTCCGCTATATCGGCATTATCGTCGTCCCCTTCGCCTGGCTGGCCTTCGCACTGATCTACACCGGGCGCGAGCGCTGGCTCAGCTGGAGGACTTTCGCCCTGCCCGTGGCGCTGCAGGTGCCCTTCGCCGTCGCGATCGTCACCAATGATCTGCACCACCTGGTCTGGATGCCCCTTGAGCTCCAGTACGATGCGGCTGCGGGACTCTACTATCTGGCGGGCGGCTTCGGGCCGCTCTGGTACAGCCACGCCGCTATCAGCTATACGCTCACGCTGGTCGGCACAGTGCTGATCTTCCGCTCGCTGCTGCGCTCGCCGCCCCTCTATCGTTCGCAGGCCGTCGCGCTGCTGGTGGGGGTGCTGCTACCCTGGGTCGCCAGCGTGCTCTTTGTGACCGGGCACAGCCCGCTGCCCAATGTGGACATAACGCCGATCGCCTTCGCCTTCTCGGGGGTCGCCCTGGCGATCGGCATCACGCGCTTTCAGATGCTCAAGGTGGTGCCGGCGGCCCGCGACGCGGTGATCGAGTCGATGGGCGACGCGCTGATCGTGCTCGACAGCGAGCGCCGTATCGTCGATGTGAACCCGGCTGCCCTGTGCATGATCGGTCGGTCCGCCCGCGAGATCATTGGCCGCACGATCATCGATCTGTTGCCCAATCACGAGGAGCTAGTGAACCGCCTGCGCGATCAGGAGGCGGCCACCTCTGAGCTAACGCTTGACCGCGGGCGTGGCCTCGAGCACTACGATATCCGCGTCTCTTCGCTGAAGGATGGCCGGGGCCACATAACGGGCCGGCTGATCGTCGCCCGCGATATCAGCGTCCAGAAGCGCTTCGAGGCCGAGCTGCAGCATGCTAAAGAGCTCGCCGAGCAGGCCAGCAAGGCCAAGAGCGCCTTCCTGGCCAATATGAGCCACGAGCTGCGCACGCCGCTCAACGCGATTATCGGCTACAGCGAGATCATTGGGGAGGAGCTGGCCGCCGAGCGGGCCGACCTCGTCCCAGACATGCAGCGGATTGGCGCCGCGGGCCAGCACCTGCTGACCTTGATCAATGATGTCCTCGACCTCTCGAAGATCGAGGCCGGGCGTATGAATCTGAACCTCGAGGAGATAGATCCGCTGCCGATTGTGCACAATGTGGTTGCCACTATCGAGCCGCTGCTGCGCCAGAGGGGCAACCGCCTCGACCTGCGGGTCGATAGCCCCCTCAGTATCGTGCTGGCAGACCCGACCCGCCTGCGCCAGGTCCTGTTCAACCTGCTCTCCAACGCGGCGAAGTTCACCGAGCGTGGGGTGATAACGCTGCACGTGAGCGACGATCACGAGCGGGGGATGCTAGCCTTTGCGGTGAGCGACACGGGGATCGGCATCAGCGAGGAGCAGCTGGGGAAGCTGTTCCAGCCCTTTACCCAGGCCGACTCGTCGACGACGCGGCGCTATGGCGGCACTGGGCTGGGGCTGGCGATCAGCCAGCGCTTCTGCGCGATGATGGGGGGCGAGGTTACGGCCGCCAGCGTGCCGGGGCAGGGCTCCACCTTCACGGTGCGACTCCCCGCCGTGCTCGCCGGCAGCCAGGAGCCCTCGGCGGGCCCCTACGCCCCCTCGGGCGGCTGAGCGAGCAGCGTATAGCCCATGCCGCGCCGTGTCTGGAGCAGCTCGGCGCCCTGGCTGGCCCGCCGCAGCACGCCCCGCAGGTTGCTCACCGCGCGGTCGAGGGCCTCGGCGTCGAGGCCGGGGTCGTAGTCGCGGCCCCAGATCGCCTCGGCGCAGGCCTCGCGGGTGCATAGCTCGCCCAGGTGGCGGTAGAGGTAGATGAGAAGCTTGTGTTGCCCTGGGGTTAGATCAAGGGCCTGGGGCCCCAGGTAGAAGATCTGCGCGCGCTCGTCGAGGCGCAGGCGCGATGCCGTCACTATGGTCGGGTCGGGGTCGACGAAGCGCAGCAGGTCGCCGGCGGCCCCGAGGCCGATCGTGTCGCGGTTGCTGAGCAGGTGGGGGCCCACGATCTGCTGGCCATTCACGAAGGTGCCATTGGCGCTGCCGGCGTCGTGGAGCGCGTGGCGGGGCCCCTCGCGCAGGATGCGGGCGTGCAGACGCGACACCGTCTGCCGCTGCACGACGATGTCGCAGCTGGCCGCGCGGCCAATAGTGTGCTCGGCGCCGACCAGCAGAAACTCGGCGGGCACGATGTCGTCGTGCAGCGCCACCAGCCGCGCGATCGGGTTCTGCTCGTGTTCCATGGCTGTATTGTACCGCACGCCGCGGAGGTCACGCGACCCAACATAGCGCAGCCCACTCTCCAATTTTATAGTGGGAGAGCGGGCTGTCCGGTGGGTCAGCGCGCGGTGCCTAGATGCTTCCAAGGAGCCCCGACGGTACTTCCCCCTCTCTCGTGCCTTGGCACGAGAGAGGGGGCACGAGGGCAGGGCCGCTGCATCTGCATCAGCTCGGAACATTTAGCGCGTGACGGTGAACTTGGCCCACATGCCCGACTGGAAGTGGTTGGGGAGGTTGCAGAGCAGCAGGTAGGTGCCGGCCGGCAGGTCGAGTGTCACCTCGCCGCTTGTGCCGCCTTCGATTTCGGCGACCTCGCCGAGGCTGCCGAGGTGATCCTCGTTCAGGCGCAGCACGGCCGGGTCGTAGACCATGCGCGACATCACTTCCTCAAGCGGGCCCGCGGGAGCTGCGTGCGCAGCGGCCTTCACGTTGCCCTTATCGGCGGGGGCGTCAGGCAGCGGCACGACCAGCATCTCGTGCTTCTGGACATCTGTGTTGGTAACATGAAAAGTGACCGGACCTGCGTGTGCAGTAGTGATATCGGGCTCGACTTCAAATGCGTGAACATCAACTTTTACTACTCCCGACTGCGGCCCGGTCCCCTGCTTGCTCGTCGGTGCTCCCCCGGCGCCGCAGCCCGCAAGTGCGGCCATCAGGATGACAAAGCCCACGACCTGCATTGACCGACTTGTCTTCAGCCCCATCTTCGCTTCCCCCTTCGTTGAAACGGACGCATAAATATCCAGGGCTCCCAGCTTGGGCCGGGGCCAAATTTGATCTGCACTTCCTGGGTGGTAGCCTATTCGATGACGGAGTGTAGTTATCATTATCATATCAAAGATGTAATATTGTCAATATTGTGTAAAAAAGTACTAGTAATTCCATGTATCTGGATGGACTGAAAGCGTATATCCGGCCGCAGGCGTTTGACGAGGGGCGTGGGCGGGGTGCTGGGCAAGCGTCTGCCGCAAGCATAGGCGGCGGCGTGGGCGGGGTGCTGGGCAGTGTCTGCCGCAGGCACAGGCGGCGTGTGCAGGCACTGGCCGTGTGCTACAATACTACCCGTCGAGTACACTCCCCCGCGGTGCGTCATGCTAGAGCCCGGCTCCCTTATTCTGCAACGCTACCAGATCGTGCGCCTGATCGGGCGCGGCGGCATGGGCGCCGTCTATGAGGCTGTGGACCGGCGCCTGCGCAATACGGTGGCCCTCAAGCAGATGATCGGCAGCGGCGAAGAGAACGCCGAGGCCTTCGAGCGCGAGGCCCAGCTCCTCGCCGCGCTGCGCCACCCCGCGCTGCCCAAGGTGATGGACTACTTCCGCGACCCCGACGGCCGCTTCCTGGTGATGGAGTTCTTCGGCGGCGCCGACCTCGCCGCCCTCCAGGCTCGCCACGGCGGCCCCTTCCCTGTCGAGGATGTCATCAACTGGGCCGGGCAGCTCCTCGCCGCGCTCGACTATCTGCACACGCGCCAGCCGCCGGTGCTGCACCGCGATATCAAGCCCCAGAATATCAAGCTGACGCCCGAGGGCCAGGTGGTGCTGCTCGACTTCGGCCTGGCCAAGGGCGCCGGTGCCGGCAGCCCCGCCAGCTTCTTCGGCTACACCCTGCAGTACGCGCCACTCGAGCAGATCGAGGGCTCCGGCACCGAGCCCCGCTCCGACCTCTACGCCCTCGCCGCTACGCTCTACCATCTGCTCACCGACCGGCCCCCGGCCAGCGCCCCCGTGCGCGCCGACGCGGCCCTCGGCGGCCGGCCCGACCCGCTGCGCCCCGCCCACGACCTCAACCCGCTGATCCCCGTCGAGGTGAGCGAGCTGCTCGGCGCCGCTCTGGCGCTACTGCGCGAGCAGCGCCCCGCCTCGGCCGTGGTGCTCCGCGAGGGCTTCGCCGCGGGCTCGGCCCAGACGGTCCGCACGTCGCGCGGCCCCGGCCGCCCCCCGCCCCC
>JAAXUL010000182.1 GCA_013336035.1 Chloroflexales bacterium | reverse complement strand
ACCGCGATCGAGGATGCCTACGCCCTGCTCGATCAGCATAAGGCCCAGGCAGTGGTCTACGACGCCCCGGTGCTGCTCTACTACGCGGTTAGCGAAGGGAAAGGGAAGGCGCAGGTGGTGGGGCGAATCTTTCGCGAGGAAGGCTACGGGATCGCTCTACCGCCCGGCAGCAGCTATCGCAAGGCGATCAACGAGGCGTTGCTCCAGATCCGCCAGGATGGCACCTACGACACGCTCTACCAGCGCTGGTTCGCCGTCTCGCCGTAGCCCGCACGCGCTGGCTGGAGTCGGCGCCGGGGCCGCCCGATCTCCGCTAGGGCGCTGCAATGGGAGGAGATAGATGCACGGGAGGGCGATGCCCTCCCGTGGCTGGATCCCGGCGAGTGCCCGGTCACCTGCGCGACATCACCCCCGTGCCCGCGTCAGATGGCGCAAGACAGCACTATGTGGTCCATCTCCTCGCAGATGTTGCGGCCGGGGCGCTCTGGCCGCAGGCGGCGATCACCAGCACTGGGAGCAGCAGGGCGAGCAGGCAGAGCAGAGCGGGCGCGTTCCTCGCACAGTCGTACCCCCTTCGGCGGCGGGCCATCTGGAGCGGCACGGGCGGGCTACGCGGTCCGCAAGGCCTCGATCAACGCCGCGAGGTGCGCTCATGCCTGTCGTGAATGGCCTACAGAGATTAGCTATAAGTGGCTCTCGACACTATATCACTCTCAGCTATGATAGGGCTACTACTCGCCTGTACGACGACGCTTGAAGGGGTCTCTATGCGTTCTGGTGTCCATCGGTTCACCCAGGCCCTCCGCGATCTACCTGGCTCACTCATCCTCCCCACCTGGGCCGCCGGGATGCTAATTGTGCTCATTGGTTTCACCGGCTCACTCGTGCTCACCGTCCCGGCCGCCGAGGCCGCCGGGCTCACCACCGCCCAGCTCAGCTCTTGGGTCTGGGCGATTACGGTTGGCAGCGGCCTGGCGACGATCACCCTCTCGCTCGTCTACCGGCAGCCGGTGCTGACGGCGTGGTCGACGCCGGGCCTCGCGCTGCTCGTGACTAGCCTGGCGTTCTATCCCCTCGGGGAGGTGGTGGGTGCCTACCTGATCGTCGGGCTGGCGATCGCGTTGCTCGGCGTGTCAGGGCTCTTCGACCGCGTCGTGCGCGTCATCCCGCAGCCGGTCGCCATGGCGGTACTGGCCGGGCTGCTGCTGAAATACGGGCTGGCGCTTATCGCCGGGGTGCAGAGCGACCCACCGCTGGTGCTGGCGATCGTCGCGACCTTCCTTGCCCTGCGCCGGCTCGGCTTCCGCGTGCCCATCGCCGGGGCGCTGCTGGCGGGCTTTGTCGTCGCGGGGGCCACGGGGCAGCTCCAGCTCGGGGCGGTGTCGCTGACGCCGGCGACTCCGGTCGTAGTGTGGCCGGAGTTCACGGTGCGCGCCGCCGTGGGCCTGGCGCTGCCGCTGCTCATCCTCGCCCTGGCCTCACAGAATCTGCCTGGCTTCGCGGTGATGCGGGCGGCCGGCTACACCCCGCCCGTGCGGGGCGCCCTGGTGGTGACGGGGCTGTTGAGCGCGCTGATGGCCCCCATGCTCAACCACGGGCTGACCATGGCCGCGATCACGGCGGCGATCGGGAACTCCCCGGAGGCCCATCCGGACCCCCAGCGCCGCTACGCCGCCGCGGTGGTGGCGGGAGTGCTCAAGATCGGGCTCGGTCTGTTCGGGGTTGCGGTCGTCACGCTGCTCACCGCGCTGCCACGCCCGGTGGTGACGGCACTGGCGGGGCTGGCGCTCTCCGGCACCATCGTCCAGTGCCTCGCTGGTGGTTTCGCTGACCCCGAGGTGCGCGATGCGAGCTTGTGGGCGCTCCTCGTGACGGCTGCCGATGTGTCGTTCTGGGGCATCGGGAGCGCCTTCTGGGGCTTCGTGGTCGGTGTCGGCGTCCATCTTCTGCTCAGCCACCGTCGCGGTCTTGTCCGTTCTCCGCGCGGGGGGGTGCCGGTGATGCCGCCCGCCGAGGGCTAATGCAGCAGTGGCCACCACCATGCCCTCGAGGCGTCGCGGATAAGGCACTGGGCGCCGGGGAAGCGGGCCAGCCGCGACGAGGCGGCCAGGCTGCGCGGGCAGTGGTGTTGATAGTCGGCTATAATTGCCGTGTTTACCCACAAGCCCTCGTATCCGCAGACTGCCCAGGAGAATGCTATGAGAGACGCTGTCGTCCGAGTCGTCGCGCTGTTCGCGACTCTGACACTGCTGCTGACCGCCTGTGGTCAGGCCGCGCCATCGACAGGCGGCTCACAGGCCGCGTCGCCCACCACCGCCGAGGCCGCGGGGACGACCACCGCCCCCACCACCGCCGAGGCCGCCGGGACGACCGCCCCCACCACCGCCGAGGCCGCGGGGACGACCACCGCCCCCACCACCGCCGAGGCCGCCGGGACCACCCCGACAGCCGAGCCCATCCTGATCGGCGTCGCCGTCTCGCAGACGAGCAACGTCGCGCTGCTTGGACAAGATCAGGCCGACGCGGCGAAGATCGCCGAGGAGTATTTCAACGCCCAGGGCGGCGTCAACGGCCGGCCGATCAAGCTGGTGATCCAGGATGGCGCGGGCGACGAGCAGGGCGCGATCAACGCATTCAACACCCTGATCAACACCAGCAAGGTCGTCGGCATCATCGGCCCGACCCTCTCGCAGCAAGCCTTCGCCGCCGACAAGATCGCCGACCAGGCCGGCGTCCCCGTGCTGGCGCCCTCGAACACCGCCAAGGGCATCCCCGAGATTGGCGCGTACGTGACCCGCGTCTCGGCCCCGGTGGCGAAGGTGGCGCCGAACGCGGTCGAGGCCGCCCTGAAGATCAACCCCAACATCAAGAAGGTCGCCGTCGGCTACGCCCAGGACGACGCCTTCAGCAAGTCTGAGACCGGCACCTTCCAGCAGGTCGTGACCGACACCTTCAAGCTCGATCTGGCGACGGTGCAGACCTGGTCGACCAAGGACACCGACTTCACCACGCAGGCGACGGCCATCCTGAACGAGCAGCCCGACCTGGTGATCATCTCGGGCCTGGCGGCCGATGGCGGCAATCTGGTCCGCCAGCTGCGCGAGCTGGGCTACACCGGCCTGATCGTCGGCGGCAACGGCTTCAACACCTCGCGCATCTACTCGGTCTGCAAAGAGTCCTGCGATGGCGTCCTGGTGGCCCAGGCGTACAGCCCCGCCCTCGACACCCCGATCAACAAGGCGTGGCGCGAGCAGTACATGAGCCAGAAGAACATGGAGCCCGGCCAGATCCCGGCGCAGACCTTCGCCTGTGTGCAGATCATGGTCGAGGCGCTCGCGGCGATGGACAAGCAGACGCCGCTGGCTGAGATGGACCTGGCGGCGCTGCGGACTGAGCTGAACAGCCAGATCCAGGGCGGCACCTACCAGACCCCCCTGGGCGAGATCTCCTTCACCAAGGTGGAGAACGGCGGCGCCGAGGTCAACCAGAAGCAGTTCTACGTCGCCCAGATCAAGATGAACCCGGACGGCACCAGCGGCACCTTCGAGTTCGTGCAGTGACGCCCCGCCGCCCACAGCGGATCTGCCGCCGCGGATGGCGCCGAGGATCGTGGAGGGCGCGGCCCTCCACATTACCTTCCCTGATGCGATGAGCACGACCATTCTGCTGCAGAATACGCTGAACGGGCTGGCCATCGGCGGGATCTACGCGATCTTCGCCCTGGGCTATACCCTGGTCTTCTCGATCCTGCGGATCATTAACTTCGCCCACGGCGCGGTCTTCACCCTCGGCGCCTACCTCACCTACACGCTGACGGGGGCGCCCTGGGGCTTCAGCGGCCTGCTCGCGGGCCAGGCCCTCCCCTTCGGCATGCCCTTCCCGGCGGCGCTGCTCGCCAGCGCGATCCTCTCCGGCCTGGTGAGCGTCGCGATCGAGCGGCTGACCCTGCGCCCGCTGCGCCTGCGCGGCGCCGACCCGCTGCTGACGCTCGTCGCCAGCCTCGGCGTGGCGATCACGATGGTCAACCTCATCCAGTATATGGTCGGCGCCGAGAACTTCTCGTACCCTGGCCGCCCCTTCGGTACCATCCCGCCGGCGATCAACTTCGGCAGCGCCGAGCGCCCGGTGCCCGTGCGGACGGTGCAGATCGTCATCTTCGCGGTCTCGATCGTGATCGTTATCGCGCTGACCTTGTTGATCAACCGCAGCACGATCGGGCGGGCGCTCAGGGCCGTGGCCGAGGATGCGACCACCGCCAGCCTGCTCGGCATCAGCACCGACCGGCTGATCATGCTGACGTTCTTCATCAGCGGCTTCATCGCCGCGATCGCCGGCACGCTAGTCGGCGTCAGCGTCAGCATCAGCGGGCCGTACTTCGGCATCGCCTTCGGCCTCAAGGGGCTCGCCGTGATTATCCTCGGCGGCCTCGGCGACATCCCCGGCGCCGTCGTCGGCGGCCTCGTCCTCGGCCTGATCGAGGCCTTTGTGCCGCCGGCCTACATCCAGTACAAAGACGCGGTCGCCTTCGCCCTGCTCTTTGTGATGTTGCTCGCTCGCCCCGAGGGGCTCCTCGGACGCGCCGTCGTGCAGAAAGTGTGAGGCTGCCTGTGATCCGGGGGCCGTGACCGGACTCCACATCACGCATCAGGTGGCCCAAAAGTATGACTCAGTTCTTGACCGACAACGGCTTCCTCATCGTCACTATGCTGCTGGCCGCAATGCTCGGGCTGTCGCTCTACCTGCCCCTGATGGCCGGCCAGCTCTCGCTGGCGAGCCCCGGCTTCTACGCCATCGGCGGCTATATCGCCGCGTTTATATCTACCCGGATCTTCCCCAGCTCCGACGGCAGCTACCCGCTGTCGCTGCTGCTGCTCGAGATGCTGATCGCCGCGGTGGCCTCGGGCGCGCTGGCGGTGCTGGTGGGCATCCCGGCGCTGCGCCTGCGCGGGATCTACCTGGCCCTCGCCACCATCGCCTTCGTCGAGGTCATTCGCATCCTCGCCCTGGCCGATAGCTTCGAGTATGTTACCGGCGGCGCGATCGGGATCTTCAACATCCCGCAGCCCTTCCCGAGCCAGACCGGCTACCTCTGGGTCGCCGTGCCCCTGCTGCTGGCCAGCGCCCTGCTGATCTACCGGCTCGAGCGGATCCGCGCCGGCCGCGCCTTCGTGGCCCTGCGCGAGGACGAGCTGGCAGCCGACGCGATCGGGATCGACCCCACCTACTACAAGGTGCTGGCCTTCACCCTCGGCGCGATGCTTGCCGGGACGGTCGGCGCCGTCAGCGCCCATCTGCTCAACACCTGGAACGCCCGCCAGGGGACCTTCGACGCCGCGATCAACTACCTCGCCTTCGTGCTCATCGGCGGCTCGCGCACCTTTGTCGGCCCGATCGTCGGCGGGATTGTGCTGACGGCACTGCCCGAGCTGCTGCGCGCCGGCGCCGGGGTCGGAGTGCTGCCCGCCGGCCTGGCGCAGGTGCTAGCCGACAGCCGCCTGATTATCTACGGCGCCCTGCTCGTGATCGGGGCGATCTTTTTTCCCCAGGGCCTGATCACGCCCCGCATGCTCCAGCGCCGAAAAGGGTAACGTCAACTATGTGGTCTCAAGCGAGGGCCAGGCCCCCCTTGAGACCCCTACCGCCTTCTTATCACATGGCGCAGCCAGAGACAGTCGAAATTATCCTTGAGGCCCGCGGCCTGAGCCGCCACTTCGGCGGGCTGCTGGCCGTGAACGAGGTCTCCTTCGCGGTGCGCACGGGCGAGATCTTCGGTCTGATCGGGCCGAACGGCGCCGGCAAGACGACGCTGTTCAACCTGATCACCGGCCTGACGCCGCCATCGGCAGGGGCGCTGATCTTCGCCGGGAAGACCCTCCTCGGCCAGCGGCCGCACCAGATCGCGCAACGCGGCATCGCCCGCACCTTTCAGAACATCCGGCTCTTCGGCGGCCTCTCAGCCTTTGAGAATGTGATGATCGCGCGCCACCTCCACATTCGCACCGGCGCCCTGGCCGGTATGCTCGGCCTGCCGTCCGCGCGCCGCGAGGAGCGTGAGGCGCGCGAGCGCGCCCTGGGCCTGCTGGCCATGGTCGGGCTGGCGGAGCGCGCCGGCACGCAGGCCCGTAGCCTACCGTATGGCGACCAGCGTCGGCTAGAGATCGCCCGGGCCCTGGCGCTGGAGCCGAAGCTGCTGCTGCTCGATGAGCCGACGGCCGGGATGACCCCGAGCGAGAAGCACGGGCTGAGCGCGTTCATCCGCGATCTCCGCGACCGCCTCGGCCTCACCGTCCTGCTGATCGAGCACCACGTCCCGCTGGTGATGGGCCTCTGCGACCGGGTCGCGGTGCTGCACTTCGGCCAGCTGATCGCGCTCGGCGACCCCGCCCAGGTCCGCAGCGATCCGGCCGTCGTCGAGGCATACCTTGGGGATGAGTAAGCTATGGCCCCACTGCTCGAGATCCGGAGCCTCTCGGTCAACTACAGCGGGATCAGCGCGCTACGCGATGTGACGATCACGGTCGAGCCGGGCGAGGTGCTGGCGCTGATCGGCTCGAACGGGGCCGGCAAGAGCACAACCCTGCGGGCGATCTCGCGGCTCGTGCCCGTCGCCGCCGGCCGGATCATCTACGACGGGAGGGATATCTCGCGGGCGCGGCCCGAGGAGGTGGTGCGCCTGGGGATCGCCCACTGCCCTGAGGGGCGGCGCATGCTGGCGCGGCAGTCGGTCCTCGATAACCTGCTGCTGGGCGCGTACACCCGCCGCGACCAGGCCGGGGTGCGCGCCGATATCGACCGGCAGCTCGCGCGCTTCCCCCGGCTGGCCGAGCGGCGCAACCAGATCGCCGGCACGCTGTCGGGCGGCGAGCAGCAGATGGTGGCGATCGCGCGCGCGCTGATGAGCCGCCCGCGCCTGCTCTTGCTCGACGAGCCCAGCCTGGGCCTTGCGCCGCTGATCGTGCGTGAGATCTTCCAGATCATCCGCAGCCTGCGCGAGATCGGCGTGACGATCTTGCTCGTAGAGCAAAACGCCTCGCTGGCCCTCCAGACGGCTGACCGCGGCTACGTCCTCGAGGCCGGCTGTATCGCCTTCTCCGGCGCCGCCGCCAGCCTGCTCACCGACGAGCGCGTCCGCCAAGCCTATCTGGGCTGAGCAGCATGTCGCAGCGTGCGGCGCGCGATTCACTGCGTGCTCAGATCGAGGCCGAGCTGCTCGCTGTGCTCCGCACCTGATGGCGCCTCAGTGAACGGTTCGCTTGCCTGCAGGCGCTTCTCCCAGCGAGGATGGTGTTTGCGCACAATCCCCTCGGCCCAGGCCAGCTCGCCAACCGGGTGTCCGTGGGGCCAGGAGCGCGCTGACCATAATTATACCTTCTTCGTCACGCCCGCCTCGCCGAAGGTCGCCATCTCGTCGAGGATCTTGCAGGCCGCCTGGCAGAGCGAGATGCCCAGGGCCGCGCCGGTGGCCTCGCCCAGACGCATGCCCAGATCGAGTAGCGGCTCGCACTCCAGGCGCGCGAAGAGGGTCTGATGCCCACGCTCCATTGAGCGATGGGTCGCGATCAGATACGGCTGGATGGCCGGCGCGAGCGTGAGGGCAAGCAGCGCCGCCGCGCCCGCGATCAGGCCGTCGATCAGCACCGGCACCCGCCGCGCGGCGGCGCCGAGCATCAGCCCGGTCATACCGCCGATCTCGAAGCCGCCCACCTTGCTTAACATATCCAGCGCATCGGCGGGGTCGGGCCGGTGCAGCGCCAGCGCCTGACTGATGACAGCGATCTTGCGGGCCAGCCCGGCGTCGTCGACCCCCGTGCCGCGCCCGGTCACCTCCGCGACCGGCGCGCCGCTGAGGGCGGCCACGACCGCGCTTGCCGCCGTGGTGTTGCCGATGCCCTTTTCGCCCGGGGCGATCAGATCGCTCCCCTGCGCGATCGCCTCGGCGGCCACGGCGATCCCCGTCGCTATGGACTGCTGGGCCTGCGCGCGGCTCATCGCCGGCTCGACGGTCATATCGCGCGTGCCCAGAGCGATCTTGCGGCTCAGCAGCTGCGGGTGCGCTGCGAGCTCTGCGGCGACGCCGATGTCCACGACGAGCAGCCGCGCATTGACGTGGCGCGCGAGCACGCTGATCGCGGCGCCACCGCGCAGGAAGTTGTGCACCATCTGCTGGGTTACCTCCTGCGGATACGCGCTCACCCCATGGCGCACCATGCCGTGGTCAGCCGCCATCACGATCACGGTTGGCTGGACAATGCGCGGGCGGGCGTTACCGGTAATGCCGGCGATCTGGATCGCGAGCGTTTCAAGCCGGCCGAGGGCGCCCTGGGGCTTGGTAAGCTGGTCCTGGCGGGCGCGGGCCGCCTCGGTCGCCGTGCGGTCGAGTGGGCCGATCATGGCGATGGTGTCGGAAATCAGGCGCATAGGCCCTCACTTGGCCCGCTCGGAGTTGGACAGCCTCGTCAGACCGAGAGCTAGGTGAGCTCGCGGAAGCCCTACTGGAGGTGCGCGGCGGTCTCGGGGTCGCCGTGCGCGCAGGTCAGCAGGCGGCGGCCGTAGAGCCGCATCGTTGGGGCATCGCACCTCACGGGCGCTCCGGTGCATGGCAAACAAAAAGCCCGGCCTCTTTCGAGGGCCGGAGCGAGCGCGGATCGGGTCGCGTTCGTCCTCCTTGGCTCGAGAAGGGGTGAACAGCAACGTCGCGGCAGGTATCCTGGCTTCCGGCGCCCCATCGGAGCGGCCGGTCACAGTTGCGGCACAGCGCTGGACTCACACCAGCTTCCACCTTGATGCCTTAGCATCCGGGCTTGCGGGTCACCGCGACGGTATTGGACTGCACAGGTACCGTGGCCGCGATTATAGCATACTACACGTGGGCTACATGGTGCTCGGCGCGGTGATCGAGGCCGCATCCGGCGAGCGGGGAAGGCCACGCAAAGTAGCAGGGAGCCTCCGAGGAGGCCCCTGCTATGTAGACATAAGGGGGTGTCGCGATGTCTAAAAATACTTCATGAGCGGCGGGCGAAGAACTGCTGCACCATCTCGCTATGCAGGGGGAAGGCCAGATCAGCGGGGGCGGTGATGATCAGGCGCGACTCGGCCTCGCGGTTAGGGCGGAAGGTCGGCAGGTCGGCCGCGCGCAAGATCGGCCCGAGGCCAAAGACGAGCAGGTAGCCGTCAGTTGTGCTGCGGGTGCCGAAGTCGGTGATCGCCTCGGGCGAGACGCTCACGCCGGCCTCCTCGCGCAGCTCGCGGGCGGCGGCGTGCTGCCAGCTCTCACTCACCTCGATGAAGCCGCCGGGCAGGGCCAGCTGGCCCTGGCGGGGCGACGCCGCGCGTCGGATCACCAGGAGCCCCTCGTCCACCGGCTGAAGGATCAGGACGACGGGCAGCGGGTTGCGGTAGGTTGTGCTGCCACAGTGGGCGCAGACCCGCGGCCAGCGCTGGCCGTCGAGGAACGGGTGGCCGCAGAATGAGCAGTGGCTGTGCTGGCGATACATGGCGTGGACTCCGGGTAGCGGCGTTCGGGCCGGTCGACTATCCTTGTGATTATACGCTAATTTGTTACGCTTTCGGATCGTGGCCTGGGCCTCTCGGTTAATGGCCTGTTACCGGAGCGGGCGAAACCTTCTCCATAGCAAAAGTTTCGGCATGCTACAGTGACTCACAGATCTGCCGGTAAGCCAATAGCCCGCACGACGAGGGGCCACCGTGAAAAAGATTCTGGTTATCCACAGCGGCGAGGGCGAGGAAGTGATTGCCATCTCGCTGCTCGGCCACACTGTAGAGGCGCGCCGCCTGGGCTGCAAGGGCGATCTGGCCCGTGCCCGCGAGCTGATCGTCACCTACGACGGTCAGGTCGACGCGATCGCCCTCGAGGGCCTACCCGCGCGGCTGCATCTCGGCAGCGCCAGCCGGGCCTACCCGCCCGGGCAGCGCCTTCTGACGTCCGCCCACGCCTCCCCCGTGCTCGACGGCAGCGGCGCCCGCGCCATGCTCGAGCGCTGGGCCGTAACCCTGGCCGACCGGGCTCAGCCCGGCATCTTCAGCCAGAAGCGGGTGCTGATGGCGCCCGGCCTCAATCACGAGGGCCTCTCGCAGGCTCTGAGCCGGCGCGCGGCCTCGCTGCGCTTCGCCGACCCGATTATCTTCTTCGGCGTGCCGGCCCTGCCCGGGATCGGCAGCCGCGCCACCCTCGACAGCGCCGCCGGCCCGACCCTCGAGCAGCTGCGCGAGTCGAGCTTCGAGCGCCTGGCCCACCCCGCGCCCGCGGCCGACGCCCGGGCCGCCAGCGGCCCCTTCCATTGGGCCGATGTGATCGCCGGCGACGTCGCAACCATCCGCCGCTGGGCCCCCGCCAGGCTCAAGCGCAAGACTCTGGTGGTCGAGTCAGTCAGCACCGCCGACCTGTCCGACCTGCGCGCCCGCGGCGTCTCGATCGTCGTGGCCCTCTACGACTCGCTGGTCGAGGACGAGGGCCGCAACCATATGAGCGCCGCCACGGTCGAGGCCCTGCTGGTCGCCCTGCGCCCCAACGCCGATGCGCCCCTCAATGAGGACACCTACCTCGACCTGCTGGCCGAGCTGCACTGGACGCCCCGCATCCACTATCTGCAGCCCGACGAGGTTGGGATCAACCGCTTCGCCTTCATCATCCACCCGCTGAGCGTGCGCTTTATCCATAACCATAAGTGGTTCCGCTGGACACGCTACCTGCCGGATGGCCTGGTCGAGGTGGTGGCGGCCTACTTCCCGCCGATCTACCTCGGCCGGATCACGGGCGGGGTCTCGCCCGCCACCGGCCAGCGCATCGAGGGCCACCTGATCTCGCTGGGCGCGACCCCGCGCCAGATGATGCGCCACGGCGAGCGCTTCACCTACCGGCGCCTGAACCTGGCGGCGCGCATGGGCGAGCGCCTGGGGGCCCGCATCATGGGCCTGGGCGCCTTCACCAGCGTGGTCGGCGACGCCGGGATCACCGTGGCCCACGAGGCCGATATCGCGATCACCAGCGGCAACAGCC
>JAAXUL010001611.1 GCA_013336035.1 Chloroflexales bacterium | reverse complement strand
ACGCCGGCCGCGCCGAGCTTGAGCACCTGCCCCGGCCACTGGGCAATCATCAGGCTCGAGAGCGCGAGCATGCCGAACTGCGGCGAGGCCAGCGTCAGCACGGCCCCGGCTATCCCGCCAAGGTAGATCGCGGCGCGCGGCGGCGAGCCGGCCGCCAGCAGCGCGACCGCCAGCAGCCCCGCGGCCGCGCCCAGCGCCAGCCCGAGCGCGAGCGTACGGCGCGGCGGATCAGCCGGCGCGGACCATGATGTGGTTGTGGTCATGCGTCCCATAGATGCTATACCCGTAGGCCTTCAGCAGCTCCACCACGTCGCCGCCCGCGGCCGCGACCCAGGCCGGGTTGCGCTCGACGATCAGGAAGGCGGGCCACAGCGCGGGCGCGGCGTCGGCCAGGAATCGCGCCAGCACCCGGTGCTCAAAGCCCTCGATGTCGAGCTTTGCGCCCGCCACCCGGTCTATGCCCTGCTCGCGCAGCAGATCGAGCAGCGGCGCGCACGGCACGGCGACGCTCTGCGGGGACGGGAAGAGGAACGAGTTGGCCGCGCGGTTGCCGGCGCCGTTCAGCCCGAGCCGCAGCGTCTGCGCCTGGTCGGCCACGCCGCGCTGCACGGCGCGCACGTTGCTCACGCCGTTTAGCGCCAGGTTGTGGCACAGCTTGCGGTAGGTCGTGGGCGCCGCCTCTGCCGACAGCACCAGCCCGCCGGGGGCGACGGCGCGGGCGGCGGCGAGGGTGTAGAAGCCCACGTGCGCGCCGATATCGACGAAGGTGTCGCCGGGGCGCAGGCTCCGCTCGAGGAAGCTGATCTCGGCGGCGTCCCAGTACTGCGGGTAGAACAGCAGCACCCGCTCGAGGAACTCGCTCGGGTCGAGCCGCATACGAAAGCCGCGGATCGTCCCCTCCTGGGGGCCGCGCAGGCGCAGGCTGTAGAGCCGCGCGAGGGCCTGGGCCAGCCTTCCGGCGCCCCTCACCCGCGGCGAGAGGCGGTGGGTCAGGCTGAGCACCAGCCGGAGCCCGGGGTCTTGCCCGTCGCCCGCGGCCGACGAAGCGATTCGGCTCATCACATCTCCTCTGGCGGGCCCGCCTCGAGCGAGGGCAGTGGTGGGTTGGCGCGGGCGGCTGATCTACGGGCGCGCGGCGGCCGGCTGCTGATGCGCACCCTCCAGCGCCGCGCGCAGGGTCGCGCCGATGACCTCCCAGGCGTAGCGCTCCTCGACGAGCCGCCGCCCGGCGGCGGCCAGCCGCGCCCGCAGATCGCGCGAGCCGAGCACCCGCAGCACCTGCTCGCCGAAGCGCGCGGGGCTGTCGCCGATCAGCAGGTGCTCGCCGTCGGCCGCGTCGAGCCCCTCGGCGCCAAGCGGAGTGGCGACCACGGGGGTGCCGAGGGCCATCGCCTCCATGATTTTGAGCCGCGTGCCGACGCCGAGCCGCAGCGGCACAATGCTGGCGCGCGACCCGCGCACAATCGCGCGGATGTCTGGCACATAGCCGCTGAGGGTGAGCGCGGGCGCGGCGCGGATCAGCGCGGGCACGCCGCTCGCCGCGCCCGTCGCGACCAGGCGGGCCTCGGGGG
>JAAXUL010001610.1 GCA_013336035.1 Chloroflexales bacterium | reverse complement strand
CCCGGCGGCGCCCTGCGCCTCGGGGTGGTCATCGATCGCTCGCGGAGCATCGAGGCCCACGCGGCGCAGCGGGACGCGGCCCTGGCGCGCCTGCGCGAGCTGGCCGGGGCGGGCGTGCAGGTGGACGTCTACCTGACGGCGTCGGCGGTGCGCGGCGAGGCCCCGGCGCGCACCACGCTCGACGCGCTGCGCCCTGACGACCTGCGCGGCTACGGCGGGCAGAACGCCGGCGAGATACTGGCCCAGTTCAGCGAGCTGTGCGGCGGCCGCGCGTACGACGCCGTGCTTGTGCTCACCGACGATAGCGCCTACGAGATGGGGCCGTCGCCCCGGCCCATCCCACTGCCTGGGGCGCCGGTGTGGATGGTGCACCTGGCCGACGCGCTGCCCCTGGGCTATAGCGACGATGTGCTCGAGGCCGTCCAGGCGAGCGGCGGCGGGGTGGCCGGCGACTTTGAGGAGGCCCTGGGCCGGATGCTGGTGGCGCTCAGCGCCAGGGGTCAGGCCGGGGTCGACATCGTTGACGGCTACGTCTGGACGGTGGCGCAGGGCGATGGCGCAGCGGCGGCGGCCGCGCCCGAGGAGCCGGGGTTCGCCGCGTTTGCCGCGCGGCGCCTGATCCTCGCCGAGCTGGCCCGCAGCCGCCCCGAGGCCGAGCGGCTGGCCTTGCTCGACGCCCTGCACGCCGTGGCCATCGCGCAGAGCATCGTCACGCCGTACTCGTCGATGATCGTGCTGGTGAACCAGAGGCAGCAGGACGGCCTCGATGCGCGCTCGGCGCAGGCGGATCGCTTCGACCGCGAGCACGAGGCGGTCGGCGAGACGCCCCCGAGCGCGCCGCTGGTGACGGGCGTGCCCGAGCCCGAGGAGTGGCTGCTCATAGCCGTCGGCGCCGCCCTGCTCGCCTGGTACGCGTGGCGTCGCCGCCTGGCGCGCCCGCCCGCCATTAGAGAAGTGTAAGGTAACAGGCTATAATGGTGGCGTGTCGATCACTAGCTGCCCGGTGCCGCGCCCGCGCCGTCTGCCGGCGCAGGCGTGTCGCGTCTGTCGTGCTACCATGAATGCTCCCCCGACCGGATTACCCCCAGAGGTAGACGCGCTTGTCGCATGGCGCGAGTCTACGCTGAAGCTTTTCGTGCGCGTCTCACTAGCCCTGGTGCTGCCGATCGTGCTGCTCAGCACGCTCAATGATTTCATCGCGGGCCGCTATACCATCGCGTTTCTGGGCCCGCTCGGCTACAGCGTCGTGATACTCGTCGCCCTCTGGCGTCGGCCGCGCCTGCAAGTGCGCGCGATGGTGCTCATCATCACCGGCTACACCGTGGGCGTCATCCTGCTGCGCCGCGACGGCTTCGTCGGCTCGGGCGGCATGCTGCTGCTCATGGCCGCGATCTTTGGGGCCATGATGCTGCGCCGCCGGAACGCGCTGCTGCTCGCAGCCCTCTACACCGGCACGCTCCTGCTGATCATCGCCGGGCTCGCCTCGGGCCTGCTCACTCTCGAGCCCGCGCTCGCCCTGCGTCTGAGCGAGCCGACTCTGCTGATCGTCAACGGCCTGCTGCTGATCTACG
>JAAXUL010000181.1 GCA_013336035.1 Chloroflexales bacterium | reverse complement strand
CCGGCGCCCTCTGGAGCGGGTGGCTCGCCCTGCTCCTGGCCGAGCTGGGGCTCTTCTCGCCGTGGCTGCACCTGGGCCTCACCCTCGCTGTGTCCACCCTGCTGGCCGCCACGCGGCGCCCCGCCCCCGAGGCCCCGGCTGCCCGCACGCCTCGCTGGGAGCTGGCCGCCCACGCCGCCGTGCTGCTCGTCGCCCTCCTGCTCGTCGCGCGGCCCTTCGAGACGGTGCTCGGCGTGCGGGACGCGGGGGTCTACGCGAACACCGGCTTCGCCATCGCCCGCACCGGCGCCCTGGTGCAGAGCGACGCGCTGCTGGCGCAGTGGGGCCAGGAGGCGCAGAGCGCCGACGAGGCCGTGGCGGGCCCGGCCAGGCAGGCGATCTCGAACTACACCATCGGCCAGCCCCGCGACCGCTATATCGCCACGCGCCTGCGCGCCGCGGGCTTCTTCGTCTACGAGGGCGAGCTCGACGCGGGCCGGGTCGTGCCCCAGGGCCTGCACCTGCTGCCCGCCTGGATCGCCCTGCTCACCGCCATCGGCGGGCCGTACCTGGGCCTGTTCGCCCCGGGGCTGCTCGGCATGCTCGGCGTGTGGAGCGTAGGCATGCTCGGGCGGCGCCTGGCCGGGCCCTGGGTGGGGCTGCTGGCCATGGCCTTCCTGGCGCTCAACGGCGCCCAGATCTGGTTCGGGCGCTACTCGACCGCCGAGACCGTAGCCCAGTTCCTGATCTTCGCCGGGCTGTACTTCTTCGCGAAGATGACCGCAGACCGCCCGAGGCTTGACGACGAGCACTTCGCCGCGGGGCCATCGGCCATCGTCTACGCCGCGCTCAGCGGCGTGGCGATCGGCCAGGTCGCCATGGCCCGGCTCGACTTCTTCCTGCTGGGGCCGGTCCTGGCCTACCTGGGATACATGTGGCTCACCCGGCGCTGGGACGGGCGCCACACCGCGCTGGCCCTCGGCCTCGGGGCTATGCTGCTCCACGCCGCCCTGCATATTGGCTTCATCGCCCGGGCCTACTTCTTCGACACCGGGCACGACCGGCTACAGGACTACGCCCTGATCTCGCTGCTCAGCCTGCCCTTTCTGACCCCCGCCCTGCGCGAGGAGTACCTGGCCGGCAGCGCCCTGGCCCGCCCCACGCGCCTGGTGCTCGAGGTAGCCGCGCTCGCCGTCGCCCTGGGCGCCCTCGCGGCCCTACGGCGCTGGCCGGAGCCGATCCTCAGGCTCGAGCGCTGGCTCGTGCGGCGCCGCGGGCCGCTGCTCAGCCTGGTGGCGGGCGGCGCGCTGCTGCTGGCCGGCTACGCCTACCTGGTGCGGCCCCAGATCCTCGACGCCGACCTCCTCTTTAATACCCGCGGCGGCTGGAGCGACCCGCTCACCCGCGACCCGGACCTGGTGGCCCTCGACGTGCGCAGCGGGCGCATGAGCATCGACGAGGCCCACAACATGGCGGGCGTGGCCCTCGGCGCCGGCCCCTTCTGGGAGGCGACGGCCGACCCCGAGGCCACGGCCGCGCTGCGCGAGCGCCTGCGGGCCGAGCGCGGGCCCTGGGCGGGGCCGCTCAGCAACCAGACCCTCAACTGGCTGCGGCTTCAGGGCTACGTCGGCGCGCCGATCCGGCTGCCCGTGCGCCTATGGTACAACGAATACGCCGAGATGAGCTGGCTCGAGCGGCTGACCGTCGACCCCGCCGACCTCAGCTCTGAGCCGGCGCCGATCAACGACAAGTACATGATCCCCCTCGCCAACCTGGTGCGGGTGGGCTGGTACCTCTCGCCCCTCGGCGTCATCCTGGGCATCGTGGGCTACGCCCTCTGGTGGCGCCGCGGGCCGGGCGGGGGCGCGTGGCTCTTCCTCACGGTGGCCTTCGTCGGCACCTTCTTCTACGTGCGCCAGACCTACGGCACCTCGGACCAGCACTACATCTACATCCTGCGCCGCTTCGTGCCGATCACCTACCCGGCCTTCGCGCTGTGCATGGCCTACGCGCTGGCCGCGCTCGCGGGCGCGACCAAAGGCCAGAGGCCAACGACGGAAGAGACCGGCCCTGCCAGCCCTCCGTCCCTAGTCCTTCGTCTCTCGTCCCTCGTCATGGCCGCCCTCCTGCTCGTCTTCCTCGCCTGGACCAACCGGCCGATCATCGCCCACAGCGAGTACGCGGGCGCCATCGAGCAGCTAGGCCAGGTGGCGGCCCGCTTCGTGCCGGGGCGCGATGTGCTGCTGATGCGGGGCGGGGCGCCGATCTACGCCGAGTCGCGCGATGTGCCCGACATGGTGGCGACGCCCTTGCGCTTCGCCTTCGGGCTCGACGCCTTCGCGGTCAAGAGCAGCCAGCCCGGCAAGTACGCCGACGACCTGGCGGCGGCCGCCCGCCGCTGGCGCGCGCAGGGCCGCGAGGTCTACCTGCTGCTGAGCGCCTCGGGGGGCAGCTTCGCGCTGCCCGGCTTCGCCCTCGTCCCCGCGGGCCGCTTCACGCTCGACGTGCCCGAGTTCGAGCAGCTGACCGACCAGAAGCCGCGCAACGTCGCCCGCCTGAGCCTGCCCTTCGCCATCTACCGGCTGGCGCCGTCGGCCGCCGGCAGCGTGGCCGCGGCCCCCTCGCCCGTGGCGCCCGACGACTTCGCCGCCCAGGTGGTCGGCCTCTACCGCCCCGAGCAGCGGGCCGACGGCGGGGCCTACGCCTGGACCAACGGCGACGCCACACTGCGCCTGCCCTGGCCCGCCGGAGCCGCCCCGGCCGCGCTACAGCTCGATCTGGCCGGCGGCCCGAGGCCCGCCCACCTGGGCCAGGCGCGGGTCTGCGTGAGCGCCCTGCCCGAGACAGCCCTCTGGCCTAACAATGCGGGCGCCCCGGTCGAGCTGGGCTGCCTCGAGCTGGGCGAAAAGCCCGCCAGCTACACCCTCAGGCTCGACCCCGCCCGCCTGCCGCCCGCCCCCGGCGGCAGCCTGCTCGTGCGCCTCGACAGCCTGTCCTGGGTCCCCGCCGCCGAGGACCCCCGCCAGACCGACCGCCGCCCCGTCGGCGTGCAGCTCGGCGGCGTCGCGCTCACGCCGGCAGAGTAGGCCCCACCACCGTGACGCCCCTCAAAATCGCACCCACACCTTCACCGATTCTCAACATACTTCACACCGCCTGGCCGCTATAATAAGCAGCGCCCCCATTTTTGCTACTACTTCACCACGTAGGCGCACCGCCTTGAGCAGCGTAATAGCCCACCTTCGGGCGGGCCACCCGACCCCATTAAGGGCACCTGGCTTTCGGTAATCTCTGCAGCGCGCCAGTTTACGCAGAGGGGGGTAAGCACTATGCGACAGACGCGTTCGACGATGGCAACCGGACGAGTAACGCTGCTGATCCTGTTGGCACTCCTTTTCACCAACCTGCCCACATCTGAGCCCCAGCCCACCCACGCTCAGGAGGCCGGCGGCTTTACGCTGGTCCAGCCGGCGGACAGCACTCAGCCAACACCGTCGCAGCAGGGCGGCGTGGTGGCCGGGACAGCTCCCGGCGAGGTGCCTCCGGCCCTCGCCGACGTCGCGGCGGGCGACGGCCAGCCCGCCGTGCCACGGATAACTCTACCCCAGGGCGGCCCGGCCAGATCCGGCGACCTGGCGGGCGCGCCTGCCGTGATCGAGATCGAACAAACGCCTGACCCGTCCCCACAGCGTGTGGGCGGGCTCACCCTTGCCGAGGCGGCGAAGATTAACTTCGGCCAGGCGAAGCCCGGCCTCACCAGCCTGAGTGGCGCCTGCGAGCCCCTGATCCGCAACTCGTCGATCTACGCCTACCAGGACAATCCGCCGAGCGGTCTCTACACCATTTATAACTGGAAGATTATCACCCCGACGGTCTACATCGACACAAACACCTACTTCTCGTACCCCTACGCGCTCTCGATGAAGGATGGCGACGAGACCGCCAACCCAGACGGGCGCAACGGCCGCGACGAGGACTGGTTCGGCCAGGACTTCATCTTCCCCAGCGACGGCGAGAGCGCCCTGATCGAGTTCAATAAGTATTACCCGAGCGGCACAGGCGTCGGTTTCGACTTCGCCGACTTCGGCTACTACGAGCTCTACCGGCTCGACGCCAACGGCAATCTGATCGACGAGGTGCCAGGCGACCAGTTCCTCCAGGGCATCTCGGTCGAGCGCATTGACTCGAGCCTCCCCGGCGACTCGGACTATGATCCGAATGACCCCCCGATCAACTACAACCAGTGGTATCGGACCAGCCTCTTCATCAACAAGTCTAACTTCGAGCGCTTCGACCAGCTCAAAGGCCAGCGTGTGGCCCTGGTGTTCGACCAGGACGGCGATGGCTTGATACCCTACGAGAAGCCGGTCATCGACAACCCGCAGGTAACGGCCTGCCCCACCGCCACGCGCCCCAACAACGCCGTCGAGGGCTCCGTCTCGGTAAACGAACAGCCCATCGATGGCCAGACGGACACGGCGATCACCACCGCCGCGATAGCCCTGCTCTACTACACGAGCCCGACCGCGAGCCCCGATCTGGTGCGCGTGGCCTATCCCAGTGAGACTGGCTACTACCGCTTCCTGGGTCTGCCCAGCCTGCCTCAGGGCGGCGCGTATCAAGTGCTCTACCTGAACAGCGGCTACGAGGATGAGACCACTGGTGATCGCCTGGCCTACTACGCCGGGCCGCTGGTGACAAGCTTCCCGACCACTGCCAACGGCTATAACTGGGGCTGGGGCGGCTACTTCGACCTGGCCGACGTCGAGCTGCTCGGGCCGCAGCACTACGCCGAGGTGGCGGGCGACACCACCTTCAGCTGGGGCACGCGCACATTCACGAGCGACCCAACTATCAACGATCAGGCCTACTTTGTCTGCTTCTACGACCCCGACACCCTCGCCGAGACATGTAGCCAGCCAATTCTCCCCGACGACCTGGCGGACCCCTCTACCGGCACGCTCACGGTCAATGCGGCCGATCTCCAGGCCGTGCCTGGCTTCCCCTTCGCCTTCGGCAAGACCCTGGGCTGGTATGTGCGCGCGGCCAGCTACGGCTACAGCCCGAGCACCCCGGCCTACGACGGCATCGGCGCGAGCCGCTACAGCCAGTTCGTGACCTTCAAGCAGCAGATCACGACGCCGCCGCCGCCGCCCGCCTCCGAGGCCACCCCGCCGCCCGCGGCGAGCGACCAGCCGTCCTGGACCCTCATGTTTTACCTGGCCGGCGACGACGAGAATCTGACCACCCCCGCCGGGAACGCCCGCAGCATGGTCGACATCCTCACCAACCTGAACCAGCTGGCCGAGGCCGTCCCCTCGGTGAACATCGTCGCCCAGTTCGACTTCTACGACTCTAACGAGGAGCCCCTAGAGAGCGACATCCGCGGCACCCAGCGCTGCTTCTTCCGCGCCAACGTCATGAATCTGAGCGAGGCCTGCCAGCAGCTCGGCGAGCTGAACACCGGCGCCGCGAGCACCCTGAGCGACTTCATCAACGCCTCGCTCGAGCGCTACCCCGCCGACCACACCGCCCTGATCATTATGGGCCACGGCAACGCCGTGACCGGCGTAGCGGGCGACCGCAGCGAGAACCCGGACGATGCGCTGCGCCCGAACGAGATCGAGACGGCCTTTAAGGCGGCCCAGCTCGACCAGCCCGCACGCAAGCTCGACCTGCTGGTCTACTACGCCTGCCTCATGGGCAACTTCGAGACGGCGGCCGTCGCTAGCGGGTATGCCGACTATATGGTCGCCAGCCCCAACATCGCGACCCTGATCGACATCGACCGCCAGATCCTCGAGCTGGCCGCCAGCAACCCGACTAGCCCGCGCGCCGTCGCCGCCGGCATCGTGGACGCCTACAACACCGCTCTCACACGCTACAACAGCCTCTACAAGCGCAACCTCTCGATCGCCATGGCCGCCTACGACCTGGCCACGATCAGCGCGCTGCGCCCGCGCATCGACGCCCTGGCCCAGGCCATCACCGCCAACCTCGGCCTGCAAGGCGTCATCGACACGCTGCTGAACGTCCAGGTGTACGACTCCTCGGCGCCAGAGCTATGGGGCTTCAGCAGCCAGGGCGAGGATGCCCTGGTTGACCTGCGCGACCTGGCACAGCAGCTAATCGACAGACCCAACTCGAACACCGAGCTGCGCGCGCGCGCGACCGAGCTGCTTAGCCAGATGCGCGCGATCGGCGCCGACGGCGGGCTGGTGATCAGAAGCGTAGCCAGCTCGGGCCGGGCCGACCTGACGGCGGGCGGGACGCACACCTTCAGCCACCCCGGCGGCATATCGATCTACTTCCCGACTGGCGAGGAGGCGGGCAACCAGCCCAGCCTGACCCGCAACTACCTGCTCTACTACCGCCAGACCAGCTTCCGCAGCAACCTGTGGGACGAGCTGGTCGACGCGACGCGCACCGACCTGCCCAGGCTCCCGCGCGGAGTGCGAGTTAGCGGCCTCGCCGCCGGGACGGAAGGGAGCACCCTGCAGAACATGAGCACGCCCGATGTCTTCCCCACATTGAGCACGCTGCCGCTAGAGGAGGAGCCCCCCCTGAACCTGACCTATCTGCCGATGACGGTGCGCTAGCCGCCGGTCGGCCGTGGCTTGAGCGTCCACCTGGGCGGGGCGCGGAGTGGCAAACCCAACCGCGCCCCGCTCAGCCTGCCAGCCGGCCATAGTCCGGCCCCAGATGACCCCAGACAGGTTACAATACTGGCATGACCCAGCAATCGCCGAATCAGGCCCTCGTCCGCTCCCTAGTCAGCTACCTGCCCCCAGCCGTCGCACGGGCCATCCATAGCGACCCGCAGCCCCTGCAGGCGCCGCGCCACGAGCGGGTGCCCGCGGCGGTGCTGCTGGCCGACGTCTCGGGCTTCACCGCCCTCACCGAGGCCCTGGCTAACTATGGCGCCGGCGGCGTCGAGGAGCTGACGACCCTGCTCAACCGCTACTTCAGCCGCATGATCGGCATTCTCGAGGCGGCCGGCGGCGAGGTGGTGCAATTCAGCGGCGACGCCCTAATGGCTATGTTCCCCAGCAGCGAGGACGAGCTGCCCGCCGCTGTCTCGCTGGCCTACACGGCGGCCCAGGCGATGCAGGACTCGATGGCCGAGTTCGCCCAGCTGGCGACCAGCGTCGGCGAGCGCGGCCTGGCTATGAAGATCGCCCTCGGCGCGGGCGAGGTGCTCGCCATGTCGATCGGCGGCATCTTCAGCCGCTGGCAGTACATCATCGCGGGCGCGCCCCTGGTCCAGGTGGGCGAGGGCGAGCAGTGGGCCCAGCGCGGCGAGATTGTGCTCAGCCCCGAGGCCCGGGCCATGCTAGCGCGGATTAGCGGCCCCGTCACCCCACGCCCCGTGACCAGCCCCGCCGACCTCAACTGGGGCCACGCCGACGAGCTCACCCTCGAGGCGCTGCAGCTGCACATCCCCCGCGCGATCACGGCCCGCCTGACCGACGTCGAGGAGCGCTGGCTCGCCGAGCTGCGCCGCATGAGCGTGATCTTCATCGGCGTGGGCGGCCTCGAGGAGACCGACGATCAGGCGGTGACGTATTTCCACACCTGCATGCGCGCCCTCCAGGAGGTGACCTACCGCTACGAGGGCAGCCTCAACAAATTCCAGGTTGATGACAAGGGCGTGATCGGGGTCATCCTCTTCGGCGCGCCCCCCATGGCCCACGCCGACGACGCCCTGCGCGCGGTGCGCTGCGCCCTCGACCTGCAGCAGGCCGCCGACCTGCTGGGCCTGCGTATGGCTATCGGCGTCACCACCGACCAGGTCTTCGCCGGGCCCGTGGGCAGCAGGACCCGCCGCGAGTACACGGTGATGGGCGACGCGGTGAACCTGGCGGCGCGCCTGATGCAGAAGGCTGGCAAAAGCGGCATCCTCTGCGACTTCCCCACCTACCACGCCGCCCGCGCCGAGCTGCACTGGGATGTGCTGGCGCCCCTGACAGTTAAGGGGAAGGCCTCGCCAGTGCGCGTCTACCGGCCCCTCGGCCTGACCAGCGCCGTCGAGGCCCGCTCGCTGCGCCACGGGGCCGGCCAGCCCCTGATCGGCCGCGAGGAGGAGCTGGCCCGGCTCGAGGAGGCCCTCGGCCTGGTCGCCGGCGGCCAGAGCCGCGTGCTCTTTATCGAGGGCGAGGAGGGCATCGGCAAGAGCCGCATGATCCAGGAGCTGATCAGGCTCATGCGCGAGCGCGGCGTGATCGGCATCATCGGCGCCGCTGAGTCGGTCGAGCGCGAGCGGCCCTACAACGCCTGGCGCGAGATCGTCGCCACCTACTTCCGCCTCGACCAGAGCGACCCCGGCATAGCGCAGCACGAGCAAGTGCTCACCCGCCTCAACCAGATCGCCCCCGCGCTCGCCGAGCGCGCGCCTTTGCTCAACGATATCCTCGGCCTGGGCCTGGCCGAGACCGCCCTGACCAGCGGCCTCGAGCCCGTGCGCCGCCAGGAGAGCCTGCGCACGCTGGTGGTCGAGCTGCTCAGGCTGTGGACTGTCGAGCAGCCCCTGGTGATCATCCTCGAGGATGCCCACTGGCTCGACGCCCTCTCGTGGGAGCTGGCAGCCACAGTAGCGCGCTCGCTCAGTGGCACCCCGTTGCTGCTGGTCTGCGCCTACCGCGTCGATCTGCCCCCGATGGCCCCTGGCCTGGTCGCCGACCTGCGCGCCGCCGCGAACGCCGAGGTGATCGGCCTCGGCCCCCTGACTCTCGACCAGACCGCCCGCCTGGGCGCGGCCCGCCTGGGCGTGGCCCGCCTGGCCGACGATCTGGCCCAGCTCATCGCCGAGCGCGCCGCCGGCAACCCGCTGGTCACCGAGGAGCTGGCCCTGAGCCTGCGCGAGAAGGGCGCGGTCAGCATCGAGGGCGACGTGGGCGTACTGCGCCGCGCCGCCGATGAGCTCCAGCTCCCGGCCACCCTGCAGAGCCTCGTCCTGAGCCGCATCGACCACCTGCCCGCCAGCGAGCAGTTCACGCTCAAGGTCGCCTCCGTCATCGGCACCTCTTTCAGCCAGGAGGCCCTGCGCGAGATCTACCCCGAGCCGATCAGCGCCGAGGTTCTAACCACCCACCTGGCGGCCCTCACCGAGCGCGCCCTTATTGTCAGCGATAACGGCGTCTGGACCACCCACCGCTTCAAGCAGACCGTGCTGCGCGAGATGACCTACGGCATCCTGCTGCCGACCCAGCGACGCGACCTGCACCAGCGTGTGGCAGTCTGGTATGAGAACCGGCCCGGCGAGGCCCTGGGCAGCGTGCTGCCCCAGCTCGCCCATCACTGGCGCCATGCCGGCAACAGGGGGCGCGAGCTGCGCTACACAACCCTGGCCGCCCGCAAGTTCGCCACCGAGTACGCCAACGCCGCGGCCCTGAGCTATATCCAGCGTGGTCTACAGCTCAGCCCGTCCCCCGCCGAGCGCCTGGATCTGCTCTGGCTCCAGCTCCAGATCTACGAGCTCACCGGCCAGCGTGGCGCCCAGCACCAGAACCTAGAGCAGATCGCTGCGCTGGTGGGCCTCAGCGATACCCCGGTAGAGCAGGCCCGCCTCGAGAACGCATGGGCCGCCTATTACCGCGATATGAGCGACTACCCGGCGGCCCTCGAGCATATCGCCGCCGCCGAGATGGCCTCGCGCGCGGCGAATGATGCCGCCAGCACTGCGCGCAGCCAGACCCTGCGTGGCGAGATCTACGAGTGTCAGGGAGCCTTCACCGAAGCCCGGGTCTGCTTCGAGGAGGCCCTGGCTGTGTACCGGAAGATCGGCTACACGCGCGGCGAGGCCAACAACCTGAGCAAGCTGGGCAACCTAAGCAGCTACCTGGGCGCTTTCAGCACCGCCCGCGACCTCTTCCTGGAGGTGCTGGCCCTGCGCCGCTCGATCCAAGATGCCAGCGAGTGTTTCACCCTGAGCAATCTGGGCGAGATGGCCTTCAAGCTTGGCGACTGGGATGAAGCCAGAGCCTACTGGGAGCAGGCCTTCGCGGCAGCCCGCCGCATCGGAGATCGCAACACAGAGGCGCTGGTGCTCGGCCAGATGGGCTACAGCGACCTGGCTCGCGGGCGGTACTCGGCGGCCATTGAGGCCCTGGGCCGCTCCATCCAGGCATTCCGCGCTATCGGCGAGCGTCGCCGCGAGGCCGAGAGCCTCAACGACCTGGGGATGGCCTGGCGCGACATCGGCGGCTATACGCAGGCCCGCCAGTGCTTTGAAGAGGCCCTGAACATCCAGCAGCGGATCGGGGACACACGCGGCGCGATCTTCACCTCGCTCAACCTAGGCTGGCTGCTGCTCGACCAAGATCCCGCCGCCGCGAACGACCACTACCAGCAGGCTCACGCCCACGCCCAGGCCTCCGGTGACCGCGACGGCGAAGCCTACACCCATAGCTATCTGGCCTACCTGGCTGAGCGCACCGGCGACCTGGCCGCCGCCGAGGCCGGCTACCGCACCGCCCTGGCTATCCACAAGGATCTGGCGACGCCCACCGCGATCGAAGAGGTGGCCGGCCTGGCTCGCGTGGCGCTGGCCCGCGGCAACATAGCCGCAGCCTTCGAGCACGCCCAGGCCTGCCTGGCTTTCCTCGACGCCGAGGGCGCCGACGGGATAGAGTTTCCAGTCCTGGTCTATCTGACCTGCTACGATGTGCTTAGCGCCGTGGGTCCCGAGCACACGCCCGCGGCTCGCCAGGCCCTCAGCCAGGCCCACGCCCTGCTTATGGAGCGAGCCAGCGCGATCGAGGACCCAGCCACCCGCGAGGGCATGCTCTACAATGTGCCGCTGCACCGCCGCCTGCTCGAGGCGTGGGCGGCCGCAACGGGCTAACTCCTGGGGTGGCTGAGCCGCAGCTTTAGCGCGCCCGGTACACGTAGAACGTCGGCCCGCGCCCGTCGGGGAAGGGCGCGCCGGCCGCCTCTGGCGCCGCGTCGGGGCCAAGGGCCGCCGCCAGCGACGCGGCCTCCTGCTCGGCAAAGTAGCCCGAGAGCAGGAACGGCGCCCCGGGCGGGGCCGGCGCCTCGAGCCG